>SKHC01000076.1 GCA_007117145.1 Candidatus Woesearchaeota archaeon | reverse complement strand
GCTACACTACAGGGCTGTATGCCATGAGAAACCGTTTCATTTTATAAATTTAATGATAAATATATAAATAATCTAAGCTTTCCTTAGAGTATGTTCTTAAAAACGCTTGAGCTCAAAAATATTAGGAGTTACAGAGAACTAACAATTGATTTTAAGAAAGGAATTACTCTTCTAGCAGGAGATATTGGAAGTGGTAAAACCACTATCTTGATAAGCATAGAATTCGCACTACTTGGATTACACTCAGACATCACAGGAAGCACACTTCTAAGACATGGAGAGCAAAAAGGAGATGTAACACTCACATTTGAAATAAACGGAGAACAATACAAGATAAAAAGAAACCTGGCAAGAGGAAATACTGGAATAAAACAAGACGCAGGATACATAGAAACAAGTAAAGGAAGACTAGACCTTACTGCAAGAGAGCTGAAATCTAAGGTAATTGAGCTACTTGGCTACCCACAAGAACTAGCTGAAAAAAACAAAGACGTAATATTTCGCTACACAGTATACACTCCCCAAGAAGAGATGAAGAGTATATTATTTGAAAGACCAGAAGAGCGTATAGAAAAAATAAGGAAAATATTCAACATAGACAAATACAAAACAGTGAAAGAAAACGCTGTGAAACTTATAAGAGAAATAAAAACAGAAAACAAAATACTCCAATCAAAACTAGAAGAAGAACTTGAAATAAAAAAGGAATTAGAAGAAAAAAGAAAAGAGATCACTCAAGATAAAGAAAAACAAAAAAAGTTGAAAGAAGAAAAAGATGAAGTAATATTAAAACTTGAAAGAAAGAGTAAAGAACTCGAAGTAGAAGAAGAAAAACAAAAAGCAATACAAGAAAAACTCAACGAAAAAGAAAAACTTAAAGCATTAATTATTAGTGAAACTGGAAAACAAAAAATATACTCTGACAGAATTGATAAATTACAACAAGAAGTAACTTCAAACATAGAAAAGGTTGAATTAGTAGAAAAAAAGGATTATAACTACATAAGAAAAGAATTACAAGAAAAAATAAGGGAAGTTAGAGAAAAAAAAGAAAAAGCAAGCCAAAAAAAAGCGGTGTTTAAATCAAAAATAGAAACTGCTCAACTCAATATTTCAAAAATCATGGAATTGCAAGAATGCACGCTATGCCAACAACCAATTAACAATCAACACAGAAAACACGTAGAAGAAAAAGAAAAAAGCGTGATAGAAGATAATTTGGCTAAACTAAAACAAATAGAAGAGTACATCGTAAAAGCAGAAAAGATTGAATTAAACTTTGAAAAAGAAAAAAGAGACGCTGAAAAGAAAGAATTCGAACAAATAAGAAAAGAGCAAGCACACAAAGACTACTTAAACAAGTTAGAGTTAAGAGCACAAAAATTCAAAGAAATCAAAGAATCACAAAAACTAGTTGAAGAACTCAAGAAAAACATAGAAAAACTAAATTCTAAGTATGAAGAAATTCAAGTAAAAGAAAATAAAGAAAGATTCAACGAACTGAAAGAAGAGAAAGAAAAAATACTTGAAGAAAAAATAGAAACAGAAAGGAAACTAAGTTCTATGAATACTAAGATAGAGATGCTTGATAAAATTAAACAAGAATTAAAAGAAAAAATAGAAAGACTGAAAGAAGTTAGAAAGAAATACAACGCGAACTCTTTGAATATTAACTGGCTAGAAAAACATTTTATTTATCTTGTAGATAACATAGAAAAACATGTCTTGTCAAACGTTTACAATGAATTCAACGAAAGGTTCAAAACCTGGTTTGAAATACTTTTAGAGCAAGAAACTATGATGAGTGAATTAGACGAGGACTTCGCTCCAAAGATAACTCAAAACGGATACGATACCACCATACACAATTTAAGTGGAGGAGAAAAAACTGCTACTGCCTTAGCATTTAGACTTGCACTAAATAAAACTATTAACGACTACGTAACTGAGATTAACACAAGAGATATAATAATACTTGACGAGCCAACTGACGGATTTAGCTCTGATCAACTAGATAAACTCAGAGACGTTCTTGAAGGTTTAAACAATAAACAAACAATTCTTGTAAGCCACGAAGCTAAACTTGAAAGCATGGCAGAACACATAATAAGAGTTGTTAAAGAAGAACACGACTCAAAAATTTTGAATTATTGAAGAAAACTTTTTTTTTAAAATAATTATTTTCTATATAGAAGTTAATTGTTAAACTAAAGATTATATTTATAAACTATACAAGGTTGCTATGATTAAAGAGGTAATAAATGGAAGACGGAAGTGTAAAATCGTTCATCAAAACCATTGTCCAATTGCTACCGAGCATGAAAAAGCTTTTCTTCACGTTTTTATTTTTTACAGTTATATTTGAAACACTAAAATTTGTACCCCCATATCTTATAAAACTGATGGTGGATAATTTAATCCAGGACCCCCAATCTACGTATCTTTACACTTTAGTCTTTTTCGTGTTACTTAGCCTGGTCGTAATGACTATTTTGCAAATTTTTGTATTAACTAAAGTTGTTAAAGGTGCTACAAGTCAACAAATAACACTTTTAAAAAATAGCTTTGTTAAATTATTAAACTTACCCTTGAACTGGCACGAAAATCAAAACACGGGAAGCTTAATTAGCAAACTCCAAAAAGCAAGTAAATACGTGCAAGAACTTGTTTGGTTTCTAAACAACGATATAATACCAAGCATAATCCAATTAATACTTACCGGAGTTATTTTACTTTGGATTGACGTAAGAATAGGCTTGATTTTTATCATTTTCACACCAATAATACTTTACACTGTAGACAGACAGTTTAGAAAAGTACAACCTTACAGAGAGCAATATCACCATGCATACGAAGAAGCGACAAAGGCGTTTGCTCAAAGTCTCTACAACATAAAAACTGTAAAGGACTATGTAAGAGAAGACTTAGAAGATAAAGAGCACAACGCCCACTTAAACAAATACAAAGAAAAAATTTACAACCGTATCGATTATGAGTTTTGGCAAATATCATTTAGAGATACCCTGACCAACATAGTCAGAGTTATTACAATGCTACTTTCTGTAAGACTTGTACTGGAAGGAGCAATGACTGCTGGAGACCTCGTATTTGTCTTTACAATAGTTGAAAAAGCGTACTTAAACCTGCATAGACTTGGAAGAGTATACTCATTTATGGGAGATACTTATGAAGCATTAAACAGAGCACTGCAAATTCAAAAAACTCCAAACGAGTTAGAAGATATCGGAAAAGAAAAAATTAACGGAAGCCAAATAAGATTTGAGAATGTGAACTTTTCATATACAAATGAAGCAGTCCTAAATAATGTAAATTTTGAAATCCCAAGGAATAAAACCACAGCCATCGTAGGCCCTTCTGGAAGTGGAAAAACAACTATTGTAAAACTTATAATGAGGCATTACGACCCACAAGAAGGAGGAATAATACTTGGAACCCAAGATATTAGAAACTATCCTATTAATGAATTAAGAAAAAATGTTGCTTTTGTAAGTCAGCACACAGAAATGTTTGACAGAACTATATTTGAAAACATATCTTATGGAAATAGAACTGCTAAAAAGGAAGATGTGATAAAAGCAGCAAAAAAAGCAAATGCTCATAAATTCATAACTAAATTCAAAAATGGATACGACACAATAGTTGGAGAAAGAGGAGTTAGACTTTCTGGAGGTCAACAACAAAGAATAAGTATTGCAAGAGCTTTGATTAGTAACGCCCCACTTATAATTTTTGATGAAGCAACAAGTAGCCTTGATAGCGAGAGTGAAAAAGAAATTCAATCTGCACTTTTAAAGATTAAAAACAAAACGGTGATAATAATTGCACACAGATTCTCAACCATAGAACACGCAGACAAAATTGTTGTGTTAAAAGACGGAAAAGTCATTGAACAAGGAACGCATGAGGAACTTATAAACACTCACAAAAGCCTTTACAAGAAAATGAGAAAGTTACAAAAACTAGGCGAGATAAGAGATTAACTCCTCCACAAAGTCTTCTTGGCTCTCACCAAGCCTTATCTTGTAAGCCTTTCTACCTATATGACTTAGTTCTAATAAATCATAAATGCTTTTATAACTATACTTAGGATTCAAACCTTTAACTTTTAACTCATTAAATGAAAGCCAAAGAACTTGTTTACATAAATCACTTAAACTATGTTTCTTATCTAAATATTTTGGAAGAAAGGTGTTTTTTAGGTATTCTTTGTGATCTTCATAGACTTCCTTATCTGACTTTTCAGGAAATCCTTTGTTTAAAACAGAATTACCTTTAATTAATTTGAAGTGTTTAGCGTTGTTCATAAAAGTTTTAGGATTCATCTCAGAAGTAATACTTTGTCCACTTCTTAGCTCTTCTAAAGAATAGCCTGAAATTGAAACATTTCCAAAGACTTCATGGCCCCTAATTTTATTAAATGCAGACCTTGCAGACTCTTTAAATATTACAACTAAGTCGATATCGCTTTTTGAATGCATTTCTTTCATTAAATACGTTCCTTTAAGATATACTGCAAAAAGACTTGGACCTAATGCCTCATCTATTTGTTTTATCGCGTAATCAATTTTATCTTGCATTATTTTTTTATTTAATTTTCTAAATATAAATGTTTTTAGTTTATACTATTTAGAACTTCAAGCATGTCATATTCTAAGTTTAAAGTGTCTATTACTTGATAAGAATCTTTAGATAGTTGAACTAGAAACGTATCGAATACATCGATTTTGTACTCTTGCTTTAATATTAGTGAATACAAACTTAACTGCATCGAGTACTGATAAAACTTATTGTTTGGAAATTCACTTAAAGGATGCTTCGCCATGTCAAAAACATCTTTTTTGAGAATTGGTTTTCTATTTGTCTTCCAATCTATTATTAGTATTTGCCCTTTTGGATTTTTTGCCAATAAATCAATTGTTCCTGCGAGTTTATATTTTTTTGAAAAAACTTGCACTTCACTTGCCAAAATTTCAAGTTTATTTTCCTCAATGAATTTTAAAACATTAACTATCTTGTTTAACTGAGGTTTAGTAAGTCTTTCGTTTTTTAGGTATCTGTCAATTAAATCATGAACGTGTGAGCCATTATCTCTAACTAGGTCCCACTGCTTAAAGATTTCTTTTTTTGTCGTCAAATTTTTCTGAGCTAAAGCAGATGCTATTTTGTGTCTGTCATAAGGGAAATACTTTTTTAAAAATATCGTGACGCTTTGATACTCCACGCCATCAACAAAGTATTTATGGTTTTCTTTATCAAATGTTAAATTGTGCTTTTTATTGTGTTTAATTATTTTGCTAGCTACCATTTTAAAAATCACTGCTGTTTATATGTATCTTCAACTTCTTTCAAAGTGGCTATGTCTTCTAAGTCTTTATCTTCTCTTAAAGCTATAACTCTTGGAAACCTTAAAGCATAGCCAGAGCTATAACTTGGACTTTTCTGAATTTCTTCAAATCTTAAAGAAACAACTATCTTCGGTGTGACTTCTATTTCTCTTCCTTTTTGTTTTGATATTAAAGGTCTTAGTAATTCAGTTAACTCTTCAAATGACAAACCTTCCTCTTTTTTTTCTTTCAGACCTGTACCTACTTTACCAATTTCAAAAAGCGAATCACGATCCCCGCAGGCAACTGTAAATGATGTGAGCCAACCACTTCTCTTTCCAGTACCCCACTCAGCTTTAACTATAACCAAGTCTAATTCATCCATGTGCGGTTTTATCTTGACCATGCTTCCAACTCTAGAGCCTGGTTTGTAAGTAGAAGATAGGCTTTTTGCCATTAATCCCTCATTACCTAAATTCAAGGATTGTTGAAAGAATTTTTCTACTTCTTTTTCACTTTCTGTAACTATTTGTTTTGTCAAAACTATCAATCTTTCTTTTTGAGTTATTATTTGAGAGAGCTTTTCTCTTCTCTTGCTAAATGGTTGATTGATGTACTCTTCACCTTCTAAGTATAATAGGTCAAAAACATTTATTTCAATCGGAAGCTTTTTGATTAAATTGTGCACTTCATGCTTTCTTTTTATCCTTTGACTTATACTTTGAAAAGGCGTATACTTTTTTGTAATCGGATTAAACCCTGCAGCTTCACAATCCAATATACAATTTTTTGCTTTAACATTTTTTTTAACAACTTCCACTATGTCTGGAAATTGTTTTGTCACATCTTCGAGTCTTCTTGTAAACAATTTAACTTCATCATCATCTTTTTGGACTTGAAGTCTAAAGCCATCTAACTTGTACTCAAAAGCAGCAGGTTTTCCAACACTTGAAAAAGCAGTTGTCAAGCTGGATCTTTGTGCCAGCATTACTTTTATTGGCTGACCTAATATCATTTTTACTTTTTCTAATTCTACTAAACCTTTCTTTGCAAGTTTAACAATTAACCCGTAATCATTTGTTTTATCTATTGCTGATTGCAAAACCTCTAATATTTTATTGTACTCTTCTCTATCAGGAGATATTGAATGCGCATTTTCATCATAGTTTGGATTTGTAAGGTAAGCCCAAGCAATAGCATCTCTAAGTGTTCCTTCAGCAACTCCAACTCTCAAATCTTGTAGTACTGTTCTTACTATGTACTTAGCTTCTTTTGGCTCAGCACTGCTTAAAAGACTTGACACTAACTTAACTTTTTGATCTGTACTGCCTTGACCTTGAGTGATTGCAAGTTTTCTTAAAGTATCAAATACAAAGCTAACGTCTAATGTTTGTTTAAACAAAGTGCTTTGACTTTTTGAAGAGAACACTTTTTCTGTGACTAAACCTAAATCCCCTATTTCCCTCCAAAGATTTTCTAAATCTGAAATGTTAGAACCTGACACTATACTTATTGATTTTAAAAGTAACTTGTTTGATATTCCAAGCTCTTGAGAATCTCCTGAAGCAAATACTCTACCTCTCAAAAGTAAGACTACTTTTTCAACGTGGTCAGTACTTGTCTTTTTTAAAAGCTCTGATATAATATAAGTTTTGTGCAAACGCTTACTAGTACTTTCAAGCTCCTCATAAGCATTTACTAGTTCTTTGTACTCCATAAGTATATATGAAGACGGCTTTATTTATATTGTTTGCCTATCAAAATAATTAATTAATGAACCATCTCTTGACTTATCTCTTAAACTATTTTCTACTCCAAACGTTTTAATTAGTCTTCCAAGCATAATACTTTTCTCTGCCCTGTATGGATGCCTAAATTTTTTATCTTCATCATCTCTGATAAGCCAATTATTACTTAGTTTTTCATAGAAATTAGCTGACTCCTTAGAAAATAACATGAACGGCATTGTCTGAGCTGGAACTAATGAATATGAAGAGTAATGTCTTGCAACCCCCAGATAACCAGCTATGTCTTGAGGATACGCAATTTTAGCATTTTTAATACTTGATTTTAGATTAGGAAACTTTATTTCATCGTAATCTTTTATTTTTGGAGTTATGGATACGTACTCAGGATTATAGTTGAAAGGCAGTAAGAATTTGTACTGATTATCTTCTAAGGCAATATCTGAAAACTTAATTTTGTATCTTGGACTACCTATTTCTCTGCTTGGAACACTTACAAAAGCATAAGCACCCAACCTATTAACTTGCTGTTTATCTTTGTATTCATCATATACGTGAATTCCTTGCTTTATTCTGTAATCCACATTTTTAAATCTTGAAGCCCACTTCTCACTATAACTGCTTATTTCCATACCTTCCAGTATAGAATTAAAACTAAATAATCTTTTTCTCATATCAAGAGTGTACATTGGCTTGAAGCTAAAACCCATCCAAAATAACTCATCTTCTTTGAATTTTCTTGTTTTTTCTAATCTTTTAAGACTGTTAATTATTATTTCTTGAGGGAGTATTTTTTGCCTTACAGCATCCTCAACTGACTTTGGCATTGGCAAATTGAAATAGTGCCCATATTTGTAAGCCGAGGAAGGTTTTCGCTTTTCCTCTATGAGCGGCTTTGAAATAAGTGTCCTGGTTTGAGGATCTAAGTCCAGTATTTTTTTTACTAAATTACTGCTAGCATTTACTGTGTCCTTTGACTTTTGCTTTGCAATTGAATCCCTTCTGAACTTTTTCTTTTTCATTTTATAGTAGTTAAAAGAAAAGTATTAAAAGTATTTAATGCTTTCCAAAAAAAATACTATGTTAAAAAAAATTTTAAGACAAGAAGCGGATAAAAAAGAATTCCAAAAACACAACCTAGCACAAAAAGTCGGGCTTGGACTTGCAGGACTTACATTACTTGCATCGTCATATTATTACAACCCAGAAAGGTTAGAACAAAAAGAAGATAAGACAAGTTACGTCCAGCTTTATAAAAAAGTAGAGCCAATAGCACATGCAACAGCCGCATACATAGTAGGATTTGGACTCACATACGGATATAAAAAAAATAAAGATTAGCAATCAATATGAACTAAAGGACAATACATCTCATCCTCAGTTGTACCCGAGTGTTCTCCTACATGAGCGTTTTTCTTTTTGTAATTAGCAAGTTTTGACTTAATAGCATAATTTTTCTTCATAATTATAGTATAATCACCGACCCTGTCAAGTAACTTAGGAGTTGGAGTAAACAAGCCAAAGTAATTTTTTTCAACAAGTTTTTTTGACTCAAAAAGATATGCTATATCTTTTAGGTGTTTGTTGAACACTTTCCTAAATTTCAAATCAGACCCTTTCTTTAAATAAGCATAAACAACTCTTGCATCACCAGATAGAGGCATTGATAAACATTCATCAAATCCAGGAATATTATCAGTTGTAAGTCTTGTCTTCGCAGTTGTATCTACAAAACCATGATCTGACACAATAATCAATTTAGTATTTGTACCTTGTATCTTCTTTGATATTTCTTCTATCTTTCTATCAATTTTTTCAAAGATTTTTGAAGTGTTTTTATGATTAACTCCAAATTCATGAGCAGAGCCATCAAACTCTGGAAGATACACATGAAAATATCTTCTCTTAACAGATTTTGACTTGACTTTTTTAACTAGTTTATTTGACATATCTGTTACAGATGTGATTGGAACAACTTTAGAGTACTTGGCAATGTGGTCTGTAAATG
>SKHC01000009.1 GCA_007117145.1 Candidatus Woesearchaeota archaeon | reverse complement strand
TATTCTTAATCTTAGTTTTAGTTTTACTTCTAAGAGATTCTAGTCCTGCCAGCATCGAAGTTGGGTTTTCAGATACCAAAATTAATAGTGGAGAGCAAACATTTTTAGAAGTTAGAATTGAAAACACAGGTGATTCTCAGCTAGTAGGTTCATTTAACGTTACAGTTGACGATCCTTCAAATGTGAATATAACAATAGATGAGGAAAGATTAAACATAAATCTTTTGCCAGGTGAGAGTGTTGATAGGCGCGTTCCTTTAACTGCGACATCCTTAAATTACAGGTCTGATTACGAATTCACAGTTAGTTTATACTCAAATAATACGTTAGTTGGAAAAAACACAGCTATTCTCTCTGTTAGAAGATAAAAAATAAGCTTACAGGAACCATTATGCAAGCCATCATCAAGTTTCTCGGTGTACCTTTGTAATTACTATAAAGACCTATTACACTACAACAAATAACTATAATTAAACCCATTATTCCAGTCAGTATAATAGTCATGACAAGTATAAGCATAATAACACTCACTACTAATTTCTTATAATCAAGTTTTAAAGCAATTACTTCAAACCATTCAGCTATCTTTCTTGAAGTACTAATAGCTATTCCTGCACTAATAAGACTAGCTGAGACCATCAAAGCAATATTATACTCATTTGTTATGTTCATAATAGCTACGATGCTCCCGTTTCTGCCCTTATCTATAATGCTAAGTGCAGCTATGCTCATAAAAAAGTTTACAGTGCTTATGCTTCCCATCATAAACAAGAAGTTTTTTGTGTCATCTTCTTTTTTTATGCTACTACTAATAGCTGCTGCCGTGCTACTTCCAAGCCCTGGCAAAATGCTAGTAATAAATCCACTTAACGCTCCAAGCATAAGACTAGTCTTACTCACTATATAGCCAAAACCATCCTTTTTCTGTAAAGGTATCTTGCTATCATCTGTTAAACTAAATGCTAGTGTGCTTATACCGAAAAATCCAGAGAGCATTGGAAACAAAGGGTTGTCTATCTTACTGTTAAGTACAAGTATTCCAACAATCGCACTGGATACATATATCAACGCGTTAGTTTTCCAATCACTAGTTCTAGTTATTAAAAAAATTCCAATAACTACCATTATTATAGGTATATTGCTACTTAAAAAATTGTAGCTGAGTCTAATAAATAACTTTAACACAGGATACATGATAAAACATATTAAAAGTCCAAGCATACTTCCAAGTAGTGTAAGCTTTACAGCGTTAAGTCCTTCTCCTTCCATCAGTAGTTTGTGTCCTGGCAATACATTAAGAGCTGTGCTTGGCTCAGGGGCTCCAAGGTAAATACTTGGGATTGTGTTTGTGAAACTATGAGTTATGCTCATTGCAATAATAAATCCTACTAGAAAATTTATACTAAAAAATTCAAGTATCAAACCAGAGCTACTCACAAGCATTACAGCAATCAAGTTAGTATGTATTCCTGGCATTAAGCCTGTAAAACAGCCAGCAACAACGCCAAGCAATATCGCAAGTAAAATCTCAAGGAACATACTTAAGCTAAACAAGCCAAATTTATATGTTTCAATAAGTAAAAACCGCAAAGTTTACGAGATTAATCAAAAGGACTCTTAACTTTTAGAAAATCTTTACTAGCAACATGAGTATAAATTGAGGTAGTTTCCAATTTACTATGGCCTAAAAGCTTTTGAATATATCTAACACTAATTCCGTCTTCAAGCAAATGAGTAGCAAAACTATGTCTAAGCATATGAGGAGTTACATGATAAGCACTAGACTTATTTACGATCTCTTGAATACTTTTAACTGAATACTTACCATTTCTACCTTCAAATAGATAATCACTCTTAAAATTGCAACTAAGCAAATACTCAGCTAAAAGCTTTTTAGCTTTAGAACTTAAAATTGTATACCTGTCCTTTCTGCCTTTTCCTTGTCTGATTAAAATCTTATCATTTACTACATCAACATCTTTTCTGTTCAAGTTTACAATTTCAGAAACCCTAAGTCCAGAAGAATAAATCAGAATAATAATTAACTTATGCTTCAAACTACGAGTTCTCTTTATCATTTCACGAATTTCTTCTCGTGAAACAACTTTAGGAAGTAACTTTTTTCTCTTAGAAGGAGGAAACACATTCAGATCCAACAAAATATTATTAATTTTTAAAAAATAAATTACTGAAGCCCTAATCTGTTTAATTGTATTAATATCATATTTAGAGCTTAGAGATAAAAAATATCGTTTAACACTGCTTTCTTCTATTTTAAGATAATTATCCTGCAAAAAACTTAAGAATTTTTTAATATTGTATTTATAATTCAAAATAGTTTTATGGCTAAAGTTTCTGAGTTTCATGTCACTAACAGCTTTCTCAATAAGCAAATCAATTTTATCCATAATAAATACTCAAAAATCCAACCCTAAAAATACTTAACTATTCAAAAACCGGAAAAATCCCGAATTATGCGAAATAATTACACCAATTAGATTACATAAACGTAATCCAATAGGTGTTATA
>SKHC01000033.1 GCA_007117145.1 Candidatus Woesearchaeota archaeon | reverse complement strand
TAGTTTCAGGCGCTCTTTTTAGTAATTATCAAAGAGATAGAGTTGAAAAAATATGTGAAGATCTGGGAATAAAGTGTTTTTCTCCTCTTTGGCACATGGACCAAGAAAAAGAGTTAAACTTATTATTTGACAGAGGTTTTAAATTTGCACTAGTTAAAGTTGCTGCTCTAGGCTTTTCTAAAAGTTGGCTTGGAAGAGAAATCACAAGAGAAGACTTAAAAGAGTTAAAAAAACTTCATCAAAAATATAAAATAAACATTGCGGGTGAAGGAGGAGAGTTTGAAAGCTTAATTCTGAAAGCTCCTTTTATGAATAAAGAGATAGTAATTAACGATTCTGAAATAGTAGAAGAAGATGAGTATACATCTACAATGATTATAAAAAAGGCGAGTTTAAAATGAGTAAAGTTTTAGTTAGCAGTGACCATCATGCCAATTGGGAGGCGCTAAAGTATTGGTTTAGCTATGCATCAAAAAATATTTTACCTTTTATCATTGCAGGAGATGTTGTTGGAGATTACAATTTTGAAGAATTAGCAAGTCAAAAAAACTTAAGTCTGCCTGATAAATACACAGACAATGAAAACACAAAAAGTCTTAGAAAGCTCTACGAAGATATTTTAAAGTTTCATGCAAAGAAATTCTCTGAATATATAGAAGAGTTTCAAGTTAAAACCTATTTTTTACATGGAAACCATGAACCAATTACTTTTGGAGATATGGTAAAAACAAATCTTGAAAACAAAGAGTTATTTGTAGATATGAATAAAACAAAAGGATTCATAGAAATATCAAAATTCAACGTAGCAGGCATCAGCAACACTTGCCAGTTAATGCCTTTTTTAGAGGTTCTATATTCAACAGAAGAGTTAGATAGACTATTTCCTCATCAAAGAACTCCAAGTCCAATTATTACAAATCTAACTAAAGATAAAGTATCTGCAATTCCTAATCCTGAAGATGATTATGAGTGGATTAGAATTACAACTAATCAAAGCATTGAAGAGCTAGACATATTCGTTACCCATGGTCAAATAGGAATTGGTGCTTGGAGAAAGGAAAAAAAGGCAAATGAGCTTCCAACTCTTTTAAGTGCTGCAAAACTTAGTTTAAATGCTAAGCTCACCGTTGATGGTCATTTGCATACAACTCATACTATGAAAAATGATTTAGGAAAACCAACTATAAGAGCTGTAGGTAACAATGCTTTTCTTGTAGAAAAACTAACTGATGGTAAACTAACAATAGAGCAGTTAGAGTCTTCTCATCCGTATGATGCTCGAGGGGGAATAAAGCTAAAAGATCTTCAATTAATAAAAAGTCCAATTGATAAATTCCTTGAAGAATAACTTTGAAAATATCACTGGACATTCATAGAACTAGTTTATATAAAAGATAGATCATTTATAGCAACATGAGTGAAAGAAAAGCTATTATTTCAAAAAGAAATCGTCGAGTTGCTATAAATCGGTGGCAAAATGCTTATTCCTATAAACGAGCAGTTATTGAGTCAAATTCTAACAAGAAATTCAATTATTCTATCTTATTAGGGTTTTTAGCTGGAGATGGCAGTGTGCAAAAGCGTAAAACAAAATCTGGTTTCAGATATCAAGTTGATTTTTTTCCAGATGATGATTATATGTTAGAAATATATTTACATTGTTTTAATGATTTATATAAATGTTATCCAACAGTTAAAAAACATAATAATTATTATTCCGTTAGAATTTCCTCTAATGTAATAGGAAAAGACTTATTGGATAAATGTGATTTAAGCACTAATGATTGGGTTATACCTGAGAACATTGATATAATATTTTGGTTGAGAGCCTTTTATTCATGTGAAGCATATGTAGGAAAATACATTAGACTACAAACTGTTAATTATTGTGGAATGAAAAGTGTATCTTTATTTCTGGACGGTCTAAATGTAAACCATAGATTTTATTCATATGATCCTGGAGGAGCTAATTCAAAAGTATATATAATAATAATCATGAGAAAAAAATCTATTTATCGTTTTTCTAAACTTATTGGTTTCTTTCATGCTCGCAAAGAAACTAAATTAATGCAAGCATTACATTTATAAATAAGTATATTGTCCTTAGAATTACTGCCACGATCGCATAATCTGGTATTGCGCAAATCAACTATTATTGATTTATGTGATTTTTGAGCGTATGCCTGGAAAAAACAGGAAAATACCAGTTAGCTTGTCCCTTCGGGGGTTCCCGGTTCAAATCCGGGTCGTGGCGTCATTTTCTATTTGAATCTTTTAATCTTCCGACTCAAACAATAGTCATCTTCGCCATTCAAAAACACTGCAAATGTTGCCATTGTAAGTCCAAAGTCTCTAACTCCTATCTGTGTAAACCCAATACTTATAGTTATTGCGGCTAAGTGCAGTCCTAAAAGCAGTCCACTTATCCGGGTAAATAATCCAAGCAACAGCAATGTTCCAAAAAATATTTCAAAAATTCCATTTATATATACAAATGTCGTTTGGCTTAAAAACAAGTTTGCAGTCCATT
>SKHC01000026.1 GCA_007117145.1 Candidatus Woesearchaeota archaeon | reverse complement strand
TGAAGGGGACGGAAGTGTTATTTTTAAAAAAGATAAAAGGCACAACGGTAACTCTGTTGAGCTAACTTATAATTCGAAAAGTAAAAAGTTGATTGAACAATTAAAAGTTTTATTGTTAAATTTCTCTATTGTTACAACTAAGCCTTATGTTGATAAGAGAAATGATTGTTTAAAATTAATTATTAGTGGTCAGCAAAACATAGATATGTTTAGAAAACAAATTGGTTTCTTTTCGAAAAGAAAACAAGACATACTAAAAAACAGTGTTAATGTGGGTTTGAGTAAAACTGATTTTATTCCTTTGCTTAATGATTACTTAAGAAAGAATTATCCTACTTCCTTTGTCAAGAAAAACAATTTTGACAGGTACTCAAAGCTTGAAGTTAATTACAAAAAAATTGTTGGTTTAAAGCCAAGAGATGCAGATATGATTAATTTCTTGTTAAAGCAAAATTACTTGTTTGATACTATAGAAAGCTTGAACTTATATGGCAAGGAAACAGTTTATTCTGTCAAAGTTGATAGTGATTGCCACAGTTTCACAGCTAATGGTTTCATAAATCACAACACAGAAGCACGCTTACAAAAAGTAAGCCAAGATATGCTTGCAGATATTGAAAAAGAAACTGTTGATTTCATGGATAATTTTGATGGAACCATGCAGGAGCCAACTGTTTTGCCAAACAAAGTTCCAAATCTTTTAATTAATGGAAGCACAGGTATCGCCGTTGGTATGGCAACTAATATCCCCCCACATAATCTAAGAGAAATATGTGAGGGTACAATCGCATTAATTGATAATCCCCAGTTAGAAGAAATTGAGCTTTTTAACTACGTGAAAGGTCCAGATTTCCCAACAGGAGGTATTATTCTTGGCAGGCACGGCATTCTTGAAGCTTTGAAAACAGGTAGAGGTAGAATTGTTGTAAGAAGTAAGGTTCACGTTGAAGAAAAGAAAGAAAAGAGAAGTCTTATTATAACTGAGATTCCATACATGGTAAATAAAGCAACCTTAGTTGAAAGTATCGCAGACCTTGTTAAAGAAAAAAGAGTTGAAGGTATTTCTGATTTGAGAGATGAAAGTGACCGTGAAGGTATGAGGATTGTAATTGAACTTAAACGTGATGCTGAAGTTGAAGTTGTGAAAAATCAGTTGTTTAAGTATAGCAGATTACAAGATAGTTTTAGCACCCTAAGTTTGGCACTTGTTAAAAATCAGCCAAGGCTTTTGAATATGAAACAATTATTGGTTGAATTCATAAATCACAGAGTTGATGTTGTAACTAGAAGGTGCGAGTTTGATTTGAAAAAGAGTTTGGCTAGAGCACACATACTTGAAGGTTTGCTTATTGCGCTAGATAAAATTGATGAAGTTATTGCTTTAATTAAAGCAAGTCCTAGCAGTCAAAGTGCTAAGATTAATTTGATGTCAACGTATAGTTTAAGTGACGAACAAAGTCAAGCTATACTTGAGATGAAACTTGCAAAACTTGCAAAACTTGAAAGCTCAAAGATTCAAGAAGAATATGATGAGTTGATGAAACTAATTGAAGAGCTACGAGCAATTCTTGCCGATACCCAAAAAGTTTTAGACATAATAAAAGAGGAGTTAAAATACGTAGCTGATGAGTACGGCGATGATAGAAGAAGCATGATTGATGAGCATGAGTACGAAGATGTTGACATGGAAGATTTGATTGAAAGGGAGGATGTCGTTGTTACTTTAAGCAAAGAAGGCTATGTTAAAAGAGCTCCGATAGACACGTATAAAGTTCAAAAAAGAGGCGGTGTTGGAGCTATTGGCTCTTCAAATAAAGAAGATGATTTTACTACAAGTTTATTTATTGCAAACACTCACAGTTATCTTCTAGTATTTACTGATAAAGGCATTGTTCATTGGGTTAAGGTTTATAAGATTCCTGAAGGCTCAAGGCAAAGTAAAGGCAGGCCTATTGTTAATTTAATAGATATCACAAAAGAAGAAAAGATTAGTGCAATAATTCCTGTTGATGAATTTAAAGAAGATGAGTTCTTACTTATTGCTACAAGGAAAGGTATTGTTAAAAAGACGAGTCTTCAAGCATATAGTAGGCCAAGAAAAAATGGTATCATCGCTTTAACTTTAGATGTTGGGGATGAAGTTGTTGGCGTTAAAAGAACAACAGGCTTAGATACTATTATGCTTGCTACTCGAAATGGAATTGCTTGTAAGTTTAATGAGAAAGATGCAAGGCCTATTGGTAGGACGAGCAGAGGCGTTAGAGGTATTAGCTTAAAGAAAGATGACGAAGTAGTGAGTATGATTAAAGTTGAAGATGAAACCGAGGTTTTGACTTTAACTGAGAAAGGCTATGGTAAGAGAACTATTGCAAACCAGTATCGTTTGATTAATCGCGGAGGTAAAGGTGTCATTAACATTAATTGTACTGATAAAAACGGTAAAGTTGTTAGTGTTAAAGCAGTTAATGGCCAAGAGCAGTTAATGCTTACAACCAAGAAAGGAATGGTTGTTAGAACTCAAGTTGAAAGTATAAGTAAGATTGGCAGGAACACTCAAGGTGTTAGAGTTATAAGGCTTAGAGATGATGATGCTCTTATTGCAGCTGCAAAGATTATTTTAGAAGAAGATGAAGATCAGTAAACATTGCTTGGCTTGCCAATTCTTAAAACAAATAATTTTTTACCACAATTACATCTATAATAACTCTTAGGTTTTGAACTCTTAATCTAAAAAACTTTGAACCTTTCAATTTTATTAAATATTAAAATAGGTTGTATTTTATATTATATAGTTTTTTTAGTACATTTATAGAAGTCTCTTTTTCTAATCATTCTTTAAAATTGTGTTACAATACGAAAACAAAAACATTTATATATTAACTAAACTTAACATATATTAACTATGATTAATATTATTAAACTTAAGTTAACAGTTCTGCAATCTGAGATTTTGCGAGAATTATTCATAAAAACAGGAAAAGACATGAATCAAAGAAGACTTGCATTAAGTATAAATGTGTCACAACCCGCGATAATGAAAGCACTTCCCCATCTAGAAGATCTTAATTTTATCACTGTTTCAAAAGATAGTGAAACAAAAAGACTTTCCATTAAACTAAACACTCAAAACCAAAAAGTTATGCAATTGAAAAGAGCTGATAACCTGAAATTATTGTATGAAACTGGATTGTCAGATTTCCTTGAAAAAAGCTTTTCAGGTGCAACAATTATTTTATTTGGTAGCTATTCTAGAGGAGAAGACACTGTTAATTCAGATATCGATATAGCCATAATTGGAAGAAAAGAAAAAAAATTAAGTTTTGACGAGTATGAAAACGTATTTTATAGGAAAATTAACCTTAATTTTTACGAATCTTTTGCCAAAATACATAAAAACCTTAAAGAAAACCTGGCTAATGGCATAGTGTTAGCAGGAGGTTTTGAATTTTGAGAGCTATAAAGAATTTTGATTTATTCCTAAAACAAGGCATTGTAAAAAAACAATCTCCAGATAGATCAAGAGCCGAGTTTTTAAGAGAATAATCACAAAAAAGTTATTTATTTTTGGAAAAAAAAGTAAATGTGTTTGGAATAAATGAAGAGACTGCCAATGATACTGTCAAGTCCTGTTATGATGTTGTTATGGGTTTGATTAGAGCTAAAATGCTTTTGAAAGGATATAACGCGCTAGGACAGGGAGCTCATGAAGCCGAGGTTTCTTATCCGAGAATTTGAGTTTTAACGAAAGAGACGTACAGTTTTTAGATCAAATAAGGTATTTTAGGAACGGTATGCTTTATTATGGTAGCTCTTTAGATGAAGAGTATGCAAACAAGGTGTTTGAATTCACACAAAAAATTCTGACTAAATTGAAGTAATATCAATTAAACAGCCTTTAGAACTAGTACTTGGTATGGCGCTATTATTGATAACTGTACTTCCCTATCCAAAACTTCAAATGAATTACTTGGATTGTTAGTTAGGTTTTTTGGTTGGCTAAGTCCAAATCCGCAGTACTTGAAATCATCACTGTTAAAGACAACTTTTAAATCTGATTTGTCTATTAATCCTACTTTGTAGTTGTAGTGCGTGTTACTTGTCAGGTTTACTACAATAACAAAATTATTCTTTTTTCCCGTTCTTTGAATTACAAGTATTTTGTTTTGATCATCTACGTTTAAGAATTTTCTTTTATCTGTGTTTTCTGGATTAAACGCATCTTCTTCCATTAAGAGGTTTATTTGTTTTTTGTATTCTACAATGCTTTGGCTTAACGGTTTTTTTAGTAATGCCCAGTTGATACTTGAGTCGTGTTCAAAGGTGCCTGGTTGTAATAAAAATGTTTGAAGTAAATCAAGAGTTCTGCCTTCTGTTGCAAAGCTAATTATGGCTTCCATAACTTTTATTTTTCCAACTGCGTGAACGTGGTTTTCTGGGTTGTTGTATGTCATTGCGTTGTATGCAAAGCTTCCTGTTGCTCTCATTGACATAAGCCCTGCTGCCGCGTCATGATTGTGAAAGTCTGCTATTGTAGAATTGCTTTTCCCCCATTCTTTTTCTTCGTTTATGTGTTTGAATTTCCAAGCACTTATTTCATGGCCTGCTTTTAACATGTATTCTGTATGAAAATAATATGTTAGTCTGCTACTATTATACGCTGTAGCTCCAAGTGCTCTTTTATCTGATTTTATAGGGGCTACAAGCATCTTCGCGTTGTCTCCATAAAAGTAGTGTGCTTCAAAGTTTATTATTGACTGTGGATTGTACTCATAGATTGAGTTGTTTAATTCTCTTAAAAAAACTCTCCCATTTGGTCTTTCTTGTTCATCTCCATTTGGACCGTATCTAATTATTCCATCCACATTATCTATTCTAAAGCCATCTATTTTGTATGTGTTTTGAAAGTGCAAGCAACTTTCGATGAAGAATTTTCTAACGTCTTCATCATCGTAGTTTATTCTCATCGTTCCCCAATGCGTCGCGTCTTTGAAGTATAAGTATTCATGATTTTTTTTCCATACGTGTAATCCGTTGTTGTCTGATTTTTGACCAAATATTTCGTAGTCTTTATGAGGTATGTGTCCTAAAACGAAGTCTCCAATTACTGCTATGTTTTCCTTGTGGAATTCATCTATCATTTGCATAAAGTCATCTGGATCTCCAAAGTTTTTTTGAATTGCGTATTGGAACGGTACTAAATACCTGTATTTCCAGTTGTCTCCATCTATGTTTTGTGCGAAAGGTAAGAATTGTATTGCGTTGAATCCAAGTTCCTTTATTTTTTTGATAACTCCACTTTGGGCTATGAATTTGTAATACTTGTTTTTGGGTACTTGACTTGCAGTTCTTTGGCCATCGAAGAAATGCACTATTAACCCTGGCAAGTCTGTTTGTAGTATCCTTGTGCTTTTGTTTGTTTTTACATGTGAGTATTTTGGTTTGTATGCTTTTTCGTGGTTGTAGTCCCAAAGTATGCTGTTTCCAAAGTCATCAAAGTAATAACTTGCAGGGTCTTGTACTAGTTGTTTTTCACCGTTTTTTACTTTGAGTATCTTGTATGGCTGTGCATGTTTTAATTTTGTTTTTAGAATTTGTTTGTTTTCTTTTCTTTCAAATTTGTATTTTGAAAGTTTGGTTTCATCTGTTGACCAGTCTGTGAAAGGTCCTGTTAAGTATAAGTCTTCAAAGTCTTTTGATAATACTTGGAATAATACTGTTAGATTGTTTTTTTCTCTTTTCAGAATTATCGGGGCAAATTCTGGTTCGAACTTTGTTTTTTTTGGTTTTTGGTTTTGTCTTATTTGCCACTCATAATCCATGTTTTTGTTATGTTTGCTCTTTTTATAATGCTTTTCATAACATTTATATAGTTAAACGTATACTAATATATTTAATTAGGTGCTAGTATGGTATGGCTTTACTTGTTTTCTGGATTGGGATTTAGGAGTGAATTAGAGGACAAAATAACTGGTTTAGTGGATGAAGATAAAAAAAAACGAGTTGTTCAAGATCACGTGAAGGCTAAGAAGTTAGTTGGCGATGAAGTTTTAAAATTTTTCACAGATAAATATAATTTTGGCACTAAACAATTTATTCCAAGAGTTCCTGAAAACTTAAGTTTAATGCATAAGCTTAATCCAAATATTTCTTCCACTTACAAATCAGTAATAGAGCCTCATAATTTAAAAGATGATGAAGTGCTTTATGGTTTTGAAGGTTTAACCCATGGATTTATGACTACGTATCACAAAAGAAACACAACTAAAGATATTACAAGTATAGCTGGAGAATACATTGCAAAGCATCCAAGCTCAGCTTTTGGCATAGGTAGAAGTGTTCCTTATTTTATTGAAAGATTGCCAATAATGGATTCTTATAATTTACTCGATAGTTTTCAAGGTTTAGACAAAGAAGTGTTAGATGGTTTTTTAAAGAATCCTCAAAGAGTTGTAGATGAAGTTCCTTCAGAGAACCTGCCAGAGTACTTGAAAAGGTTCAACCAAGCATATACTAATCCTAAACTATCAGAACAAGATAGACTTAGTTTGAAATCAACTCATCTTGACAACCTATTCGAATTTAAAGGTGAAGTTATAAGAAAAGGTGCTGATAGAAAGCAACCTTATAAGAGAATTGTTGAAGAATTAGCTTATGCTTAAATTTTGATTCTTAGTATTTTGTCATCTCCCTCAAGAGGTGTTCCTCTTCCGTCTTTGTTGCTTGTTAAAACGTAGATGTATTCATTGTGAGAGTAAACATCTCTAAGTCTTCCATATACTCCTTCATAGTCTCCAAGTGAAAACCATCTTTCTACGCTACTGATTTCTCCTTCTTCAAATTCTATCACTATTAAGGCTCTGCTTCTAAGCGTTGCAACATATAATTTATCTTTGTGAAACGTCATTCCACCCGGCGGAACTGCCTTTTCTGCCCAAACTATTATCGGGTCTTCAAATTCTTCTTTTCCTGCAATTCCAATGACTTCTGGCCAACCATAGTTTTTACCTTTACGTATTTTGTTTATTTCATCGTGAGCAAAGACTCCGAATTCTCCACTTGGACCGTGCTCTGAGCTGTACATATCTCCTTTTGTGTTCCATGCGAGTCCTTGCGGGTTTCTATGACCATAACTGTATATTTCGTTTCCGAAGGGATTATCTTTTGGGATTTCACCTTCACTTGTAATTCTAAGTATTTTTCCACTTAAACTAGTCAGGTCTTGACTTGCGCTTGCTTGGAATTGCTCGCCCGTTGTTATGTAAAGATAACCGTCTGGTCCGAATTTGATTCTGCCTCCGTTGTGGTTTCTCGCTTTATCTAATCCTTCAATTATGGAAGAAATGTATTCTCCTCTTGTGCCTTCATGTTTTATTTTTGACACCCTGTTATCATTTTCTGCTGTGTACATCACGTAAATGTATGGCTCCAAAGGAAATTCTGGGTGTTTGTCTATTCCCATAAGTCCTCCTTCGCCTCTTGCATCAGCATTGACTTCTAAGTATGGCTCTTCTTGCAAGGTTCCGTTATGAATAATTCTGATTCTTCCAGCTCTTTCTGTTACTAGTGCTGTTTCATCATCTAAAAAAACTATTGCCCATGGAACTTCAAGGCCTGAAACGAAATCTTCTACTTCCACGCCTGGGTTTGGGATTGTTGTTTCTTCAAATTCTGTTGAAGGAAATTTTTGTGGTCCTGACTGCATGTATACAAATAAACTAATTCCGACAACAACTACTAATACTGTGAATGAAAAAAGTAGGTATCTGAGCCGAGTCATTTTTTCTTCTTTTTGGAAAGAGCTTTGTAAGCTAAGAATATGACTAGGACTAATTCGAATAATAACACTAACGGCCTTGCGTAGATGTGTATTCCTTGCCACCCCCAGATTGTTCCAACAAATAAGGAGATTAGTCCTCCAAGTAATAGTCCTGATGATATCATTGTCATTACTTCGTCTTTGCTTGGAAGTTTGAGTGCTACAAATATTGCTAGTAAGCTGATAACTGCGCTAACTAAGAAAACGAATAACCTGTATTCGTCTCTTGCTGAGTCGTAGGCTGATTGGCATGCTCTGTGTCTTTCATCGAATTCTTGTCTTTGCTGTTCGAATTCTTCTTCTGAAAGATTTTGTCTTTGAGGGAAATCGTAAACATCACAGAAATCATTGTATGAAGGTTGTGGTTTTACGGCTTGCACACTAGCAAACACGAAAAACGTGAATAGAATAGCTATTGTGATTGAAACTATTCCTTGTCTGTAATCCACCATGATACTTTGTATGTTTTTCTTATTTATAATTATTGTGATTTGTTAATAAGAAACATTTTAATACGTAGCTATCTTTCCTTTTTTAAAGGTGATATAAATGCATAGTTTAGACAATATTTTATCGGATTTATCCGTGCTTAATTTAAAAACAAAGAATTATCATTGGAACATTAAAGGTCCAAGATTCATATTCTTGCACGAGTTGTTTCAGAAACACTACGAAGAGATGGATGACTTAATTGATGAGTTAGCTGAGCAAATAAAAATCTTAGGAGGAACACCTCTTGGGTCAATGAAAGAGTATTTGGCAAAAACTGATTTGAAAGAAGCAGGTAAGAATTTGTCAGAGGATGAGATGCTTAAAGACTTACTCAAAGACCACAAGCACATAGTTCACGCATTAAAAGAGGTAATCATCAATTATGATGAAGAACCTGGAGCTCAAGATATGCTCACAGAACTTTTGAAGTTTCATGAGAAGAGTGTGTGGATGATTGAAAGCCACTTATAATTTTATTTTTTTTCTTCGTTTTCAAAGTAAACTATTAGTCTGTTGCAGATTTCTTTTGCTTCTAAGAAGTATTCTCTTACCGGGTCGTTATCATTGTTTTCTAACACGTCAATGATCTTGGATTTTCCTTCTGGGTCTCTTAGCACAGGCAAGTATTCTTTTCTTGTTTTTATCAGGTTGTGTTCAGGCAGTTCTAATTGTAGTAAGTGGCTGTATATGCTTTTTACTAGTTGTATGAGTTCTGGTATTTGAGCTGGGTCGTATTCGCTTCTCATCTTGCTAAACGAATTGTAGAGCTCTGATGGAATGTGTAGTTTTTGTCTGACTTCCTTGCTTCCGCCTCTTTTGTCTGCGTATACTCTTCCCACTACGAAGTTTATTGCTTTACATTTATCTTCAACTCCTCTCAAAGTGCTTGTCACGTTGGTTTTTGTGACTTTTAATTCTTCTTGAGTTCTTGTCAGTTTGTCTTGCAAGTCGTGAATTCTTTTGTTGTATTCTTCGTTTTTGTTTTGATACTTTTTAGCTAGGGTTTCATACTTGTTTTTTTCTTGTATTTTTTCTTCTAGTTTTCCAAGTGCTTCAGCGTAGCCATTTATGCGTTGTTTGTAGTGTTCTATTTTGTCTTTTATCTCGTTTTGACTGGATATTTCTTGTTCTAATTCGTATATCTTCGTCGTGTATTCAGCCATTTGTTCATCGAATTTTTCTGCTTGCTCTTTATACTTCTGGCTTCTTTCTAGTTCGTCTCTTAAAAGGTCTAGTTGTCTTACGTATTTTTCTAGTTCTTTCTTTGTATCTATTGATTCTTGCTGTTTTTGTTTGAATTTTTGTTTTTCTTTGGTTTGATATGATTTTTCAACTAATAATAGTATGCCTGTGAGTAATAGTAATAGTATTGTTTGGATTGCAACTAGTACTTGGCCATCCATTCTTGAAAGATCAGAGATTGATTCTGAAAGCCATAGTAAAAAGAATAGTGCTGGTAGTAAAAATGCAAGTAAAAGCAGTATCATTTTATGGTCTATGTTTTGAAGTGTGACTGCGACTGCTATCACTACGTAGAAGAAGATGGGCAAAGTTCCAAGAAATACTGGCCATGGGTCTGCTTGGGTGAGTATTGCAAGTGTCACATATGTTACTATGTAGAATAATATTCCAATTATAGACACAGCTTTTTTTTCTGAGGTTAACTTCATCGTAATTGTTTTTAAGTTTATTT
>SKHC01000093.1 GCA_007117145.1 Candidatus Woesearchaeota archaeon | reverse complement strand
TATGGTTGGAAGTGGTGTTGGAGCAAGTAAAGGTATTCTTATTAGAAAAGGGGAGGCTGTTGAAACATTGAAAGAAGTAAAACACATAGTGTTTGATAAAACAGGAACAATTACGAAAGGTCAGCCTCAAGTCACAGACATAGTACCTTTAAACATAGATGAATCGAAGTTAATGAGAATAACTGCAAGTATAGAAAATAATAGTTCTCATCCTTTAGCTAAATCCATAGTGGACTATGCAAAGAAAAACAAAATAAAAATTGAGAAATCAACGAGTTTTAACACGATTAGAGGTATGGGTGTTAGCGCCAATATGAGAAATGAAAAATATTTTGTTGGGAGTCCGTCTTTCATTAAGGAAAAGACAAACACCTCAGAAATAAAAGAAATTGGTAAGTATCAAAGCCAAGGTAAAACAGTTATTGTTACAGCAAACTCAAAAAAAGTTTTAGGTTTTATTTGTATTTCAGATGAAATAAAACAAAGCTCTGCTAAGGCTATTGCAGAATTAAAAAGTATGGGCTACAACACAGTTATGATTACAGGTGATAATGAACAGGCAGCAAAACATGTAGCAAGTCAAGTTGGTATAAATCAAGTAATCTTTGAAGTTCTTCCAAAGCAAAAAGCAGACAAAGTGAAAGAGCTTCAAAAAACAGGTTTCGTTTGTTTTGTTGGAGATGGTATAAACGATGCCCCTGCTCTAAAACAATCTAACGTTGCTATAGCTATTGGTACAGGTACTGATATTGCTATTGAAAGTGCAGACATAGTTTTAGTTAAAGGAGAATTAGATAAAGTTGTTTCGAGCATAAAGTTAAGTAAAGGTATTTTTGTTAAGATAAAACAGAACTTGTTTTGGGCTTGGATTTACAACGCCCTTGCAATACCTGTGGCTTTCTTTGGACTTTTACATCCTATGATTGGAGCTGGAGCTATGGCTATAAGTAGTGTTAACGTTGTTTGGAACTCTCTTAGGTTAAAGAAGTTGAAAATATGATTATCCGAAATCAGCAAGGCCTAATTGTTTTTCTTTTTCTTTTCCAAAGTACTGCTCAATTCTTTTCTGTGTGAGCTCTATTACTTGTCTTGAGTAAAAATCTATGTCATATTTTCTTGCAAGCTCTAAGCTGTACTCCATGTATTTTATAACTGAGCCTTCACTTATAGTAAATATTATTTTTCCTTGGCAATGTACGCATCTACCCATAAGAGGGGGTCTTCTGAATTTTTCATTGCAATTAACACATCTAAATTGTTGCAAACTAAATTTTCTCAAATTACCTTTTGTATCTCTGATAAAGTGCTTGTCTATTATGAGTTTTGCTACGTCTTTTTGATCTACAGCCCTTATTTTTACAGCAAGGTTCATTTGCTCATCTACTTTTTCAGACATGCTAGGTAAAGTCTTATACGCGCTTACAAGAACCCCTTTGTTAATATCGTCTGTGTCGTGAGTGTATCCTATGTTTTCGTATTGCTCTGGTGTTCCTAACGTATCATTTATTAAAGGTATTTTTACTTCGTAGGGTGTTTTGTATTGGTTTGCAGCTTCGTAGAATTCTAAAGAGTATTTCCAAGCAATATCTAAGTTGAACACCATGTCATCTACTTCTGCAGGTATTATTTTGCTTGTTAAAACTAAAGGTGCATCCATTGTGCTTCCTCTGCTACTTGGAAGATAAGATTTTGAAAAGTTTAGGAAAGCGTCAAGTAATAAAAGTATACATGCTTCATCTCCATCTGCATCTCTTCTCATGGCGGCATGGACGTACGGGTGGGCGTAGAATCCTTGCGTTTTGCTAAATCCTATGATTCTCATAACTATTCCTGCGCTTGTGTGTGGAGCAAGGCCTACTGCTAATTGTCCAATCAATTCTTTTTTATCTTTTAAATTGTAGTGTGGTTTTAATCCATAAATTTTTTCAAGGCTTTCATCTACAAATTTGGTTACATTAAATAATACTTCATCACATGGTTTTTCGAGTCCTTCAGGGCAACAAGGTATAACTATGTCTTGGACTTTAAGCTCTATCACTTGATCGGGATTTGTGATTTCTTGTCCTTTTACATCCTTTGTGTAGCCTAATTTTTTTATTTGTTCTAAGCTAGCACCTATTTCTTTTGGTTTAAAATGAGTTATTGGAAGCTCTGAGCAATCATACCTAACTGTGCCGTCTTTATTTACAGTCACATCATATTTTGCTCTGAGGAATCCTTTTGCTAAGTGTTCTGATACGTGGTTTGGATTCCATGTTCCTCTGACCCCTTTTATTAAGTCAGGTATTATTCGTGTTTTTAGTTGTTTTTTTACTCCTTCAATTAAAGGTATTATTTTGATAGATGTGTTCTCGTATGTTCTCTCAACGTTTTCGTCTCTTATTTTTAATTCGTGTTTTCTAAGCTTTGTCTTATTATTGCATTTCTCGCAAATTCTAAGAGGTGTTACGTTTCCGCATTCACAGTCAAAGATTTGAAAATCTTCAGTTATCTTTCCTTTTTCTAATGCTGATTGAAAACTTTTAAGCCTTCCTCCTTCTTCTCCTACAGGAAATAATGTGTGTGGGCTGCCTGTAAGTTTTCTCATCTTTGCTTTTTCAGGTCTGCCCATCCTGGTTCCAAT
>SKHC01000083.1 GCA_007117145.1 Candidatus Woesearchaeota archaeon | reverse complement strand
TTAAGACATTTGATAATTGTTTTTTATCCAGTTTGTCAAGTTTTTTTGCAAATAGTTTAGAGTAAATAGCTTTTTTCATTCTTTGGCTTTCTTTTTTAGTTTTCTTTGAATTTTGCTTGTTTCTTGTTCACTTAAAAACTCGTTTGCTTCAGAACTTTCTAGAACTTGTAGGTACTCACTTCTTACCTCGTAAAGTTTTTCTCTGGCAGCTTCTCGGATAAATTCTTGCACATTTAGATAGCCTTGCCTTTTAGCATATTTTCTAGCATTTTTTAAAAATTCGTCAGAAACTCTAAGATTTATTTGTGTTGACATAATACTTGGTAATATCAATTAATATTTAAAAATATCGCTTGATTCAAAACTTTTATATAAACTCACATGTTTTGTTTTATTTATGGATAAGTTAAGGTTTGGAACTGCAGGAATTCCTTTGTCTACTCCAGAAAGTAATACTTCTAATGGTATAAGGCATCTGAGGCAGTTGGGTTTGGATTCTATGGAGCTTGAATTTGTCAGAAGCGTGAATTTGAGTGAAGAGAAAGCTAAAGAAGTTAACGAGGTTAGAAAAAAAGAAGATGTTTCACTTACTTGTCATGGTAGTTATTTTATTAATCTTAATTCTAAAGAGCCTCAAAAAGTTGGTGCTAGTAGAGCTAGGGTTTTGCAGGCAGCTAAAATTGCAAATATGGCTGGTGCTTGGAGTTTGACTTTTCATGCAGCTTATTATCTTGGCATGGAAAAGGAAGCTGTTTATAGTAAGGTAAAAGAGGAGATTAAAAAAATTGTTGATGAGTTAAAAAATGATGGTAATCCTATTTGGATTAGGCCTGAAACCACAGGTAAACCTACTCAGTGGGGTAGTTACAGCGAGGTTATTCGTTTAAGTCAAGAATTAGATCAGGTTCAGCCTTGTGTTGATTTTGCTCACTTGCATGCAAGGACTAATGGTGCTTACAACACTTTGGAAGAGTTTAGAAAAGTTCTTGTAGATATTGAAGATGGTCTTGGAAGGCACGCTTTAGATAACATGCACATTCATTTATCTGGGATTGCTTATGGTGAGAAAGGAGAAAAACATCATTTGTTTTTAAGAGATAGTGATATGAATTATAAGGACTTGCTTAAAGTTTTGAAAGAGTTTAAAGTAAAGGGCAGTGTTGTTTGTGAAAGTCCTAACCTAGAAGAAGATGCTCTTATTTTGAAAAACTATTATGACAAGTTATGAATTATTTGTCTTTACGTTTCTTTATAACCAAATGGTATACTAGGAACGCATTAGTTCCAACCAGCAATAGACCAACTAAGATAATTATACTAAGCGTTGAATCTCTTGTTTCTTGAGTTCCTGTTTGCCCAACAACTCTTCCTGTAATTTGTTCTAGGTTTATTGAATCTCTTTCAAGTTGCGCTACATATTTTGTTTCAGTTTCCTTGTCCAAATAATTTATTCTGACAAATAAATCGTAAGTTCCTCTATCAACGTTTTCAGTGTTCAAAAACATATCGAACACTTGTGTTTCTTGTGGTCTGAACTGTCTTGGCGCTGTTGTGTACGAGGTTAGTGTTTCTCCTTCTCTTTCCAGATCTACTTGGGCAAATACTCCAGGTATTGTGTCTGCCCAAAGACTTGTTGTTACTAGTTTAAGTTGTGAGATTTGACCTAGTCTAAAGTTGTCTGAGAATATGTCATCTACTACTATTTCTGGGGAACCTACGTGGAATGAATTTGACATGTTAGCGTTTGCATTGTCACAGTTTATATTTGCTGTTGCTACATATCTTCCCGGATTTACATAAGGCTCCCAAGTTATTGGTATTCTTTCACTTGATAATTCTTTTATTGTTACAGGATCTGTTACTATTGTTGCTACTCTTTCGTTTAATGAAGAGTATATTCTAAGTACTCCAACGCAGTTTAGAGCTTGGCTGTTTCCAGTATTTTTAACATCTAAAGAGAATGTGTTCGTTCTTTGGCTTACAAAGTTGGGTACGAAAAGCTCTCCTTCTAGGTTTGGTCCATCTCCAGGTACTACAATAATTATTCTTGAGCTCACACCAACTCTTGCTATGTTTGAACTTTCTGTTACTGTTTCTTGTTTTACTACGACTCTGTTTACATACTTATCTGGTTGGAAGTTTTCTATTAGTATTTGTTTTATTGTTAAAGTTATTTCTTGATGCCTTTGACCTTGGGCAAATTCAATTTTTTCAGTGCTTAATTGTAAGTATTCTTTTAGCTCTCCTGATAGTTCAAGTGTGACTGTTTTTTGTGTTTGATCTTCGTTAAAAATTCTCATTCTAATTGTTTGCTCTTCACCTGCTATTATCTCTGTTATCGCAGGACTTATCCCTACTGCTTGGGCCGTATTTACTACTAGTAAAACCATTATTATTGTTAGTAGTAGTTTAGTTGGTTTCATTCTACGGCCTCAAAATTGAATGTTATTGTGCTTGATTTTTCTCTTGCTGGTTCGTAGATTGGGACTTGAACTCTAACATCCATTTCTGCTGTGTTATATGGAGCTGTGTAGTTTAATCCAATCAGTACATCTGATTTGTTTTCTGTGTTAAACCAATCTGTTTCACTTAGTTGTTGATCGAAGTATTCTTCTTGACTACTTCTAATTCTTAATTGCCAGTAAGAGGTGTTTAGTTGAACTGTTTCCCAAAG
>SKHC01000064.1 GCA_007117145.1 Candidatus Woesearchaeota archaeon | reverse complement strand
TGCTAGTCTGGGGCGTTAGCCGTGCCTTGTAACCCAAAACCGGCTTTACGTGGGGGACGAAGCCGAGGAGGAGGTCTACTTCATAAGGTTAGCCTAATTGGACTTACGATCTCTTGTCCCTCTTGGTCGTCTTGGATAGGAACCTGGTCAGATCAGGAATGAAGCAGCCATAACTATTCGAGTCGGTGTTTGAGGGGTAGCAAGAAGGAGGAAAAATTAGGACATACTAACCTTGGGTTGTGTGATCCACTCCTCGGCCCGCATTTAATAAATTTGTAAAAATGGTAAGTAATAGTAACGGTAATACGAACGGAAAATTAATTGAAGAATTATGGGATTTAACTCCTGGATTTAAATCTAAAACATTTCCTCTCCACAGAGATTCTTTTAAAGGAAATACTTTAACAGTTGCTGGTCAAATTAAAAAAAATCACTATAACGAATTACTTCTAGAAGTAATAGCTAAAGAAATAATTGGAGTTGAAAGAGATTACATGTTTAATGTTCCAATACTAGAATACTTTTCAGAGTACAACGGAAGCTCTAACGATGTTAAAATGCTAAAAAGTTATGACTTAGTTGATAGTGCTATTTTAAGCACACAACACAAGTTTTTAACTACTATTTACAAAACTCAAAAAACAGGCACTATTAACAGATTCAAGCTTATGCACATACCTTGGGAAAATGAAGCTAACATGGAGGTTCATTACGAGATTTGGAAACCTAGAACAAAAGATGACAAAGCAGTGCTAGCTGGATATTATACTAATTCACCTAATAATCGAAGCCTTAAAGCGTTTGTTGAACTGGGAGATAAACCAGAATACGAATTCGATAAAATTTATGATGATAGTTTTCCAAATGAAACTGAAAAACTGTTTGGAAGAATGAATAAAGTTGTTGGCAAGTACAAAGAATACTTAGTCAAAAAGTAAAGCTGGTTTTCCTGGTAAAGCATTTTTTACCTTTAAGTCTTGGCTTTTTATCTCTATGAATAATTTTGCTTTGAATTCTGTTTCTAAATCTTTTTTGAATGATTGTAAGTATTCAAATTCATCGTTTTGTGTTAGTTCTTGTTTTGGTATTCTTGATGAGTTTTTCTGATATATTTGTAATAACTTCATTGCGTCTTGTCCTTTCTTTCCAAGCTCTGATTGCATTATTTTTGAGATTATTTGTTTTTGATCTCTGGTTTCTTTTGTTATTTCTTTGTATTTTTTTGCTAAGTCATATTTCCACTGATCAGCTATTAAAACTTTGATGGTTTTTGGCTTAGCGTTTAATAATTTCCTCAGATCTTGTATGTCTTGTCTTAACCCGTGGTATACTTCTTCTAAGTATTCTAATTTGTAATCTATGTATTCTTCTTTGTGTTTTGGCCAACTACTTTGACCTACTAGTCCTTCGAATCCAATTTTGTGCCATAATTCTTCTGCTAAGTGAGGAGTTATAGGTGTTATTAGTTTTATTAGTGATTGTAGTTCTTCTTTTCCGATTTCTTTTCCTAGTTTTTCTGCAAGTATTCTAAACGTGACTATTACTAGGTTGTAGTCTAGGTTTTCGTAGTGCTCTGTGATTTCTTTGATTGCTTTGTGGATTTTGCTTTTAGTTTTATCATCACTTTTGGTAATTTTAGTGTTTTCTATTTGAGCCGAGAATCTTTTCAAAAACTTAACTGCTCCATCTAATCCTTTGTCGTTCCAGTTTATATCTTTGTCTGGGCTTGCAATACTCATAAGGAAAAACCTTGCAGGATCTAATCCAAACTTTTCATAGATAGTCTCAGGTAGTACTACGTTGCCAAGACTTTTTGACATTTTAGCTCCGTCTTCTGCGTGTAGCATTCCTTGATTGAATAGTTTTATTGCTGGCTCATCAAAGTTTAAAAGTCCAAGGTCTCTGAAGAATTTTGTGTAAAACCTTATGTAGATTAGGTGCATGCACGCGTGCTCTTTTCCTCCTATGTATAAGTTTACAGGGCACCATTGATTAGCTGTTTTTGAATCAAATATTTTTCCTTCGTTTTTTGGATCTGTGTATCTTAAGTAGTACCATGAGCTGTTTACAAATGTGTCCATGGTGTCTGTTTCTCTTTTTCCAGGACCTTTACATTTTGGACATGATGCGTTTATCCACGCATCGTTTTTCTTTAGTGGGTTTTCTGCGCTTTCAAATTTTATGTCTTCTGGAAGTTGAACTGGTAAGTCTTTTTCTGCAACAGGTACTGCCCCGCATTTCTCACAGTAAATTATAGGTATTGGTGTTCCCCAAAATCTTTGCCGAGATATTAACCAGTCTCTTAGCTTGTAGTTTACTGTTTTGCTTCCAAGTTTTTCTTGTTTTAGTTTTAGAGTAATTTTTTCTTTTGCCTGGCTGCTTTGCATTCCATTGAATTCTTTGCTGTTTATTAGTATTCCTTCATTTGTGTATGCTTGGTTCAAGCTTGTTTCTTTCCCTTTTTTTGAGACTACTTGTTTTATTGGTAAATCGTATTTCTTTGCGAATTCGAAGTCTCTTTGGTCGTGTGCTGGGACTGCCATAACCATTCCACTACCATAGTCTGCAAGTACGAAGTTTCCTGCGTAAATTGGTATTTTTTCTTTTGTTAATGGATGCTCGGCAAAGCTTCCTGTGAATACTCCTTTTTTGTCTAGTTTATCTATGTCTTCTTGTTTTACTGAGCGTATTTCTTTTTTGAATTCATC
>SKHC01000091.1 GCA_007117145.1 Candidatus Woesearchaeota archaeon | reverse complement strand
CTAGCACTCGCTTCGCTAAGTCTGATAAGTCCTTCTAGTTGTCTTGCACTTATAGGTATGCTTTGAACTTTGTCTTCTGGGTTTCCTGAATTTCTCATACTGACAAAGTAGTCTTTTATCTCGTTTAATGCTTGGTCTGTGAGTTTAGGATAAATTTTTTGTTTTGCGTATGCGACGTATCTTTTAATCAAATCAGTATCCATCCTCACAGGTTTTTCGCTTTCCCCTTTGTGTAATTGTAAAATGAATCCTGCAAGCTTCTCATCTCTTTCTCTGTTTGGCAAGTCTTTTACAGGAAAGATTAAGTCAAATCTGTTGATTAAAGTGCTTGGAAGATCTATTTGTTTTGCTAATATTTCGTATGGGTCAAATCTTCCAAACTTGGGATTTGCAGCTGCAAGAACTGTGGTTTCACTTCTAAGGGTTGCTTGAATGTTTGCTTTGCTTATCGTAATAGTTTGTTGCTCGAGTGCCTCGTGCATGGCGCTCGCGTCTTCTTTTGTCATTTTATCAAGCTCATCTATGCATACAAGTCCTTTGTTTGCCAAAACTAACGCTCCAGCTTCCAAGGCCCAGCCTCTTAAAAACTCATCTTTTACAACTGACGCGGTGTTGTGCACAAGCACTCCATCAACTACGAAGTTATGACTGTCTTCCACTGTTAAATCATATACATAATCATGATTTGATTTGATTACTTCGATTTCTTTGATTTTCTCCCATCTGATGTCTGAATTCTTATTTTTCTTTCTTAATATTTTTGTTATACTATTCAAGTTCGCTACTTTTCTTGGATGATAAAGTTTCATGTTTTTCTTGAACAAGTCTATGCTTTCTCCATAAATAGTTAGAACATACCTTTGTAATTTGCCTTTAATTATACCAATAGTCGGATTTCTGTTTCTAAGATGTGCTTTTATTCCGTATCTGAGTAAGACTAGTTGAAGTTGCCTTGCAAGTTTTTCTGAGCACGTGCAGAATTCTATGGTATCTGCACCTTTTGTGTTTCTTTTCGTTACCGAACCATCACTATCTACAAGCCCTGATATATAGGCTGAAATTAATTTATTATTTAGATGAAGTAGAGTTTCAGTCATACTTAATTTATCACTTTTAGGACTTATTGTAAGTCCTAATTTCATTAATATTTCTCCATACACTTTATTATTAAATCTTACAGCTGAAGGTCTTTTACTTGTTCCTTTTTGTATGTCATATTTCAGTTCGTTTTTTTCTAAAAAATCTTTGAATTTCTGCATTAATATTTCATTTGAATTAGATAATCTAATACTGAGAGTGCTATTATTTGTTCTAATATCCCCATCACCTACCAACAACCCTACAATGTATAGAAAGTCATTATCTATAACTAAAGGAATTTTGAATGTTTTCCCATTATAAAGAGATATTTTTTTGACGTGGTGTTTCCATGGAAGACCTAAGTATTCACTTATTTTTTTGAAGTCTTTAAGCTTTATTGTTCCACGCGCATTCTTTGTTTTCCATGTATGATATAAGTTGTGTTCATTTAATCCTAATGTCTTGGCTATGTTTCTTATGCTTCCTTTTTCTTTCATCAGTTCTGCATACTTAAAAACTATTTCTTCTACATCGTGCACAACAGGATTGGAAGTTATAAGATCGACGAAATATAACTCTTTTACGTCTCCTTCGATAGTTTTCATAGGGGTGGCGACTTTATCTCTTTCGTGTAACTCAGAGCTTTTCACCCATTTTTTTGCTTCAGTGAATAATTTTGTGTTTGCAGTAAGCTCAATTCGTTTGCCTGTTTCAAGTGTTACTCTATACATATACTCTGGAGCTTTGAGTTTCCAAATACTCTTAGGATTTTTAGATTGTATTTTTAGCTCGTGGTTCATGCTTTGTATTTTTACTTTTTCTACGTTGTCTTGTTTCCAAACGCCCGGCCTATATTCTTCATCATTTGTCAAGTTCTTTTCAACGACGTTTTGTATTGTTTCAAGTCCGCCTGGATTTGTCATTAGCATACTTTCTGGGCTTACACAAAGTCCCGCTCCACTTGCTCCTTTTCCAGAAACGAACCTTGATTTTGGTGCTACGTGGTCTAATCTTTTCAAAAGTTGAGAGTTGTGAACCATAACTCCGTTTGCAACAAAGTTGTGTGTTCCTTCTATTTCGAAATCATAAACTCTTTGAGCTTTGTCTATTGTCTCAACAGTTGTTATTTGATCCCAGAATATATCAGAATGAGATATCGTATGTAATAAATCTACAAATGGTGAATTATATTTTGACAAGTATTTACTTATTTCTTGAAGTTTTGTTCTTGATGGGTTTCTGTTATTTTGCTCGTAGTGGCAATATGTTGATCTTAAAAGACCCATTTCTTTTTGTTTTAATTGAAACTCTCTTCTTATTGTTTTAAGCAAAACAGACAGATTTGGTATTACATCCACATTCGTATTTATGCTTCCAATTATTTTTTTTAATGCTTCTTTTTTATGTGAAGATACAAAACCTATTTTCTCATAGTTTTTTGTAAAATCCGCACCTACTATTATTTCGTAAGCAGTAAATTCTTTGTCATTATACTTTTTAGTTTTTTCTTTTAGTCTTCCAACTATGCCAAATCTGAGTAGTGATAGTAGAGTTTTTTCTGCCAAATCTTTGCTCGTTGTAATATATTCTATTTGTCTTTTCTTGACATTGACGTGGCTGTCGCACTCAAATAGCCCTTTTAAAAATTCCGCTAATATTTCATTTGGTGAT
>SKHC01000003.1 GCA_007117145.1 Candidatus Woesearchaeota archaeon | reverse complement strand
TGATAACACCTTTCTTTATTAACAACTCCACTAGGACTGCTAATGTGTGCTGTGTTCCATAAGCTACTTCTTCAAGTGCTAACTTTTCAAAATCCTTATCTTCATAGTTTTCTTCCATGAACTAAGAGTTACTCTGAGCAATTATATAAATCTTATCATCAATAACTTGTACACCAAAGCCCAAAAAGTCTGCTAGAATCTCAGTTAAATAAAACTGCATATACGGCAAAGTTAAAGCAAGTATGTAAGATACAACTAACATCGAAAGAACTAGAGGGAATATTTCTGACTGGACCAAATCATAAAACACCATGAAATAAATATACACAGGTATCAGAGTAAAAGTAATAAAAACTGCCCAGCTAAAAGGATCCACAGGCAATCCGAACAACATTATAAAAACTAAGAATATAAATCCCAGCATGAAACTTTTTGTGAAACTTTGATTGTTACGAGTTGAATTCATACTATCAATAACATATATACCTGCTTTAATAACCAGTCCAATCACAACAGAACCTAAACTTACTACAACTAAAAAAGGAAAAATCCGTACGAAATGTGAACTGTCAACTAGAGCCCATATCAAAGAAGAGAGTATAAGTGATGCGAAAAAAATCCATAAGAAATAATTAATAATGAAAATTGCAACTTTCTCAATCACAGCCCACATCATATTTGAAGGCTCAGACAGGATTCTGTCTAATTGTTTCTCATTCCCCCCTCTTATCATGAACTGTTTTTTTATAAATTCATCACTGAGCTTTCTCTTTCTAAGCTGTTTTATATCTTCTCTTAACTTTGACTCATCCATAACAAAAAAGATATACTAGTTATACTTTTATAAATTTATCTGAACATGAAAAAAATTGGAAACTTAGAAATTGAAAACCCGTTCATATTAGCACCAATGGAAGCTGTTAATTGTGCTTCTTTTAGATTGCTTTGCAAGAGGCGAGGAGCAGGACTTGTATTTACTGATATGATTGACGCAGACATATTTATGAAAAGCGTTATAGAAAATGGTGAGAAGTCAACTTTGCTAAAATATGTTAATCCTCAACAAGATGAAAGACCTCTTTGCATTCAAATTGGAGGAGGAAAAATAGAGACGCTTGTTGAAACCTGTAAGATAATAAGTAAACATTGTGACATGATTGACTTTAACATAGGATGTCCGCTTGGCTACATGCTTGGAAAAAAAGGAGGTGTTTATTTGATGAAACACCCAAACATGTTAGAAAAAATTGTACGTGAACTCCGAAGTAACATATCTTTGCCGTTTAGCGTTAAGATGAGAAGTGGGTGGGATGAGGGTAATGTTAATGCTTTAGAGATTGCGTTGATGCTTGAAAAACTTGGAGTTGATGCTATAACTATACACGGTAGAACACGAAAACAAATGTATAGAGAAAGAGCTGACTGGGTGCTTGCTAGGAAGATAAAGGATAGTGTTTCAATACCTGTCATTTTAAGTGGAGATGTGACAAACACGTACATGGCAAACAGAGCATTCCAACACACTAAATGCGATTTTTTAATGATTGCAAGAGGCGCCATGAATAATCCGAGCATATTTACTTATTTGAATGACGATTTTCAAAAAGTTGAACTTGAAAAACCTGAAAACACGTATATGAAAGTAAAAAAAGATGTGTGTAGAGACTTCGAAGAATTCTTAAAATTGTACAGAGAAAGAGAAGTTAGATATAAGTTTGGAGAATTACAAGACCACGCACTTTGGAGCGTTAGAGAATCAAAAAACGTGAGTTTATTAAAACAAGAAATACTTAAAGCAAAAAAAGAAGAAGAATTGATTAGAATCGTAAATAAAAGCTTATTTTAACTGTGTAAAACAAATATTGTCTCAAAATGATTCGTGTTTGGAAACATATCTATCAGAATTGTTTTACTGATGTTATACTTAGAATTTTTAATCTCTCTTAAAGCTTGGTCAGCATTGCAAGAAACATAAATAACGTGCTTTGCATTTACATTGGATAAAACATCTTGACTGCCAGTCCTTGGAGGATCTAATACCACCGTGTCAAAAGATTCATTATCATATGTGTGCTCGTTTACATCTAAGTTGTATGCTTGGCAAGTTAAATTGTTTCTAATCAAGTTTTCCTTCAGTAACTCAAAGCTTAACTTATCACCTTCAACTGCTGTGGTTTGAAAACCTTTAGCAACTAAAGGTAATGTGAAATTTCCATTACCTGAGTATAATTCTAAAACTTTTTTTCCTTTAATATTTTTTAAAACAGTTTTTATCAGTTCTTGATTCATTCCAAGATTTGACTGAACGAAACCTTTAGGAAGGTGTTTTATTTCCAAATCATCAAAATAATAATATGCTTTCTTTGTAGTGACTTCTTGTTTTTTGTAATCAAAAACATATGTCATTGGAGGCTCTTTGAATACTTTATTGTTAAACTCATTGTTTATTATGTAACACTTTTTTATTGGAACAACTTCGTTTGATTTTTGCTTGAAAAAACCTTTTCCTTGAGTTCTAACCTTATCTCTGTAATGATATTCTTCTTTTGCTTTGATAACTTCTAATTGTTTTAAATCTAAATTATGCTTTTTTGCAAAGAATTCAAGTATTACTTGCTTTTGCTTTACTTGCTCTTCATAATTTATGTGTAGCAAGTTGCAAGCACCGCAAACTGTGAAATGCGGGCAAACTGGTTTTCTTCTGTGTTTTGACGGTGTTAATATCTTTAATATTTTGGCTTCAAAGTAAACTT
>SKHC01000056.1 GCA_007117145.1 Candidatus Woesearchaeota archaeon | reverse complement strand
CGGAGTTGGAGATTATATCAGTGCTAAGTGGACTTGTAAAAAAGTAAAGAAAATTGTGAAAACAGCGGATATTGTTTTTGCTCAAACCATAGGACCTATTGGTAGCATGGCGATTTGGTATGGCTCAAAGTATAAAAAGAAAGTTGTAAGTTTTGTTCACAGTATTGAGTGGGAGCTTGTTCCTTTAGCTATTAGTCATTTTTCTTTAAAAAAAATGTTGTATCCTTTTGTTAAAATGTATTCTAGATATTTGCATAATCTCTGTGATCTACTTATTTTACCAAGCGAAGAAACTGCTGAAAGTGTTAGTTGGTCTGGTCTTAGAAGTCAGAAAAGAATTGTTAATCTGGGAGTTGATAGTGAAAAGTTTAAACCTTTAAAGGAAAGAAGCGAGAAAGAACAAAAAATCGTTGAAGATCTAAGAAAACAGTTTGAATTAGATAATTGTTTTGTTATTGGAAATCATGGCCGTATTGCAAGAGAGAAAGATTTGTATACATTACTTAATGCTTTTAAGTGGCTTCGGAAAAAACACGGTGATTGCAAATTAGTTGTTATTGGAGATGGTATTGGAGAGATTGCTCAAAGACTTGCAAGCACCAACGATGTCATTGTTATTTCTGCAAAGGACAACGTGGAGTTGTATCTTAACTTATTCGATGTTTACGTCACAACCAGTCTCACCGAGACTACTAGTTTAACTACATTGGAAGCTATGAGCTCTGGACTTGCAGTTGCTAGCACTCCTGTCGGATTTATTAGAAGTTATATCAAGGATAATTATAATGGATTTTTATTTAACCCACAAAACTCGTATATGTTATTTAAAATCTTAGAACTTATTTATTCTAATCCAAAGCTCAGATTAGAAGTTGGAGGTAGAGCTAGAAAGAATATTATAAAAAAACTTAGCTGGGATAATACGAGAAAAGAAATCACCCAAATCCTAGTTGAAACGAGTTCTGAATAGATTTATATAGTTTATATTTATACTCTAAAGTTAGTCATGGAAAAAATTAAAGATAAGGATAAGTACAAGCTTAAGAGGGTTTTAAAAGAGCTTAATGAGGTTAGAGGTAGAGGTACCGAGCTTGTCTCTGTTTATGTTCCTGCAGGATATGATTTGAATAAGATAACAACTCATATTAGTGAAGAACAAGGCACTGCAACCAATATTAAAAGTAAGCAGACAAGGGATGCTGTGATTGCTAGTTTGGAGAAGATTATTCAACATTTAAAGCTTTATGATAAAACGCCTGTGAATGGCCTTGCAGTTTTTAGTGGTAACATTTCAGAAAGAGAGGGTCAACCAGATTTTAAAATTTGGAGTGTTGAGCCTCCAGTTCCTTTAAATCAGAGGCTTTATAGGTGTGATAAAGAATTTGTTTTAGAGCCTTTAGAAGAGATGGTTCAAGACAAAGATAGTTGGGGCCTTGTTGTCATGGATAGAAGAGAGGCAAATATTGCGTTGCTTAAGGGTAAAACTATTATCCCTTTGGTTTCAACTGAGAGCATGGTGCCAGGTAAGTTTAGAGCTGGAGGTCAAAGTGCTCAAAGGTTTGCAAAGAACAGAGAGCTTGCTGCAAGGGATTTTTATAAAAAGATTGGAGATATGATGAAAGATCAGTTCTTTGAATTAAAGGATTTAAGAGGTATCTTAGTTGGCGGTCCAGGTCCTACAAAGTACGAATTTGTTGATGGAAATTTTATAACAACTGAACTTAAAAATAAGATTATTGGTATTCGTGATTTGAGTTATACTGACGAGTATGGTTTAAAGGAATTATTAGATAAAAGTCAAGATGTCTTAGCTGAGGAAGGAGTTGTTTTAGAAAAGAAGCTTGTTTCTAGGTTTTTTAATTTGCTTGCAACAAGTAGTGGCACTGTAACTTATGGGAAAGCTCAGTGTATGAAGGCAGTTGAAATGGGTGCTGTTGAAGTTGTGCTTATAAGTGAGAGTGTTGATGAAAAAACAGTCGATGAGTTTTTAAGTGTTGCAGATAAATTTGGAAGTAACGTTGAGGTTATTAGCACTGAAACTATGGAAGGTAATCAACTTAAAGATCTTGGGGGTTTTGCTGCTATTTTAAGGTATGATATGGGAGAAACACTATGAACTTAGCTATGCGAGCTGTTTTTGATTTATACGATAAGTTTCCTGATTCTAGAAGAATAAATATTAAGTATAGTGGAAGATTTAAAGACTTAAACGCTAATGTTACTTATACTAGTAGAGAAGTCGTGTTTAATTTGAGTAAGAAATGGCTTGAATTCTCAGAGGAGTTAAGAGTTGGTTTGATTCAAACTTTGGCTGTTAGGATTTACAAGCTAAATTCTCAAAGTTTGGAAATGGATTTATATGAGAAGTTCGTTAAAAACTTGCCAAAATTTGCTAAAATTGATAAGTCTGATGAACTTTTAGAAGATAGTTTTAAAAGAATGAACAAGATATATTTCGATGAGAATCTTACAAGACCAAACCTTGTTTTTGGTGCTGATGCGTTTACTAAGCTTGGACACTACGAGCACCAAACAGATACTGTTTTGATCAGCAATATTTTCAAAGACAACTTAGAGCTTTTGGATTATATTATGTTTCACGAGTTATTGCATAAAAAACATGGTTTGAAGAAAACTAAAAGTGGTAGAAGTATTCATCACAGCAAAGAGTTTAAGTTGGAAGAGGCGGGTTTTGAAGATAAGGATATTGAGAGAAAACTTAGGAATTTTGTGCGAAAGAAAAGGGTTAAGAATTGGTTTGGATTTTAAGTTTATTTTTCAATAAATTAATAAATACCATTTTTCATAAGTTT
>SKHC01000010.1 GCA_007117145.1 Candidatus Woesearchaeota archaeon | reverse complement strand
GAAGTAAAACAAGAAGCGCAGAAATGTCCTTTTTGCATGATTGTAAACGGAGAAATTCCAAGTCACAAAGTAGTAGAAAATGATGAATTCATGAGTTTTCTAGACATAAACCCTGCAAATAAGGGACATACTTTGATTATACCCAAAAAGCATGTGCCGATAAGTCCAATGCTTGAGCCTAAACTAGCAGGAAGTCTTGCAAATATCATAAAGGTTGTAAACCAAAAACTGATACAAACTTACTCTAAAAGCACAACGATATTCATTGCAAATGGAGGCGTAGCAGGACAAAAAGCACCCCACTTAATAATTCATGTAATCCCAAGAGACGATAACGATGGAATAAACTTGAATCCTAAACGAAGTGAAAAGAAAGGCTGGGAAGAAATGCATAAAAAAATCGTGGAAGGAATAGGTGGAAGCGAGAAAACTGATGTGCTGATGGAAGATGATGATTTAACTATACTCCACCCAAAACAAAACTTTGTTAATGGAGAAGTAAAAATGTTTGTTAGAAAAAAACTTGTAATCTTAGAACAAGTTCCTGAAGACTTATTTACTAAGATGCTTCAAGTCACAAATAAGATGAGTGCATTGCTATTTGATAAACTGCAAATGCAAGGGACAAACATACTAATACAAAACGGTCCTTCAGCTGGACAAACAGAAGATCATTTTAGCATAAACATAATCCCTCGAATGCAAGATGATGGAATCGAGCTTGACTGGGAGCCAAAACAAGAAACCGCTGAGAATTTAACGAAAACTCTTGAAGAAATTAAAGGCACTGAAAAAAAGGAAGAGGAAGCTAAATTCGTAGAAGAGCAAAAAAAACAAGTTGAAGAAAAACCAAAGGAAGCTGAAGAGCTAAAAGAAGATAACTATTTAGCAAAAAGCTTAAACAGACTTCCCTAAATTAAAAGAAAAGCTATGAGGAAAGCTGGAACGAAAGGAATTCCTTCTGTAACTTCTACTGATTGTACGTTGTGTTTTTTTAAATACTGGATTTGCTCTTTTGTAACACCCATCTTCTCACAAACAAATTCTTTACCGTTTACCACAGGGTTATTTGTTATCCAATCACCAGGAGTTAGCTTTGAGACTTTAAGTTCTTTTACAAGGCAACCTTGCTCTACGCTTTTCACAAATATGTACAAATAGAAAAACAAAGTGAATAACCCTAAAACCAAAAATAATGCCATAACTGTCTCAATTGGTAATTTAAGTATCGGTATTAAAATGAGTATTAAAAAAGCTAGTACTAGGTATGCTACCCTTGTGTACTTTGAAGCTTTAGTATCTTTTAGTCTTTTAAAATTAGAAGTGAATTTACTTCCGTTTTTTATAGCAAGATAAAACATCCAAAACAAACCATAAACTGCACCAACTACCATGCTGACAACTAAGAATTTGAATATGAAAGGGAAAGGAAACTCTGCTATGGAAAAACCTCCAAGAGCACCGATGCCCCAAAGCATCTTAGCATCACCGCCACCCCATTGACCTGTTTTGAAAAGTATCATACTAATTGTGAAGGCTATACCAAATCCATAAAGAGAATTGAGTATTGGACTGAAAGAGAGTTGTTTTAGAGAAAATATTAAGCCAAGAAAAAAACCCATGGCTATCATTGAATAATTTAGCATGTCAGGAACTTCTCTTCTAACTATGTCTGTAACACTTCCAATAATTAAACCAATAAGCACAAATAACTCCCAAATCATCTCAACATCTCCAACTGCTCTTTTTTAAGCTTTTCAAGATTCTTCTTGGTAAACTGATTTTGTAATAAAAGCTTTGTCAACTTCTTTCCAGCCATGTAATGAGGAATTATAACGTAACTTATACCATGCTCGTATAGTTTTTCTGCTTCTTGCTTATTTGTAGCTGTGGCAATCAACTGAGTGTTTTTCCCTTTCACAATTGAAGTAATCAACGTATTATTATCAAAACCTGGAACGGTGCTTATTATGGTTTTTGTCTTTGAAAAATCGATTGACTTCAACAATTCTATATCGGTAACGTCTCCGTATAACGCGTTGTATCCTTGGCGCTTTAAATCAAGTATCTTATTTGGATCATGATCAATTATAAGTACTTGAGATTTTGAAATATAATTTAAAAGAATTTGACCAATTCTGTTAGCACCTATTAACACGTATTTGAAACTTAGTTTTCCATGAGTTGATTCATCAACTAAATCTTTTCTTTCAAGTTTTTTAATTAAAGGATTAATGATTGGGATTATCTTATGACTGTATAGTATCATGTAAGTGCTACCAGCTATGGTGATTAATCCAATTATTGTAACGAAACTTAGAATTTCAACGCTTAAATGACCAACTCTAACTCCAAGTGCTATTAGAATTAAGCTAAACTCGCTTATTTGAGCTACGGTGAGACCTGCAAGGAAAGCAGTCCTTGAACTATAGCGCATACGCGTCATCAAAACTAAGACTATTACTACGTTTCCAACTAGGATGAAAAGTGAGAGTAGTATGATTGGGATTATTTGGTGCATTATACTGCTAAACACCATCTGACTACCAAGGTAGATGAAGAACATGAAGATGAAGAAATCTCTTAAAGGTTTTAGTACGCTTGCAATCTCATGCCTGTATGGACTCATAGCCAAGGTTATACCTGCAAGTAAAGCTCCAACTTCTATTGAAAAGTTCAAGTAGTAAAATAGTGAAGCTGCAAGTAAACACCAACCAATACTAAATAAGAGTAGGTACTCTGAATTCTTTGCTATTTTGTTTAAGTAATCTGGCAAGATGTAATAGCCAAACAACAAGAATAAAACTATGATGCCAACTCCAAGGAACAATGTTTCTACAAGAATTGAAAAAAAGGTGCCTGACTGAGTGCTTGCACTTATAATCATAAGCAAAATCATGGCAACTAAGTCTTGAACTATAAGAAAACCTATTGCTATTCTACCATACAAGCTATCCATATCGCCTTTATCTGATAAGAGCTTCATTATTATGATTGTAGAACTAAATGTTAAGGCAATGGCGATGTATATGGATTCAATGAAAGTGAAACTTAAAGCTAAGAGTATCAAAAACCCTATGAGACTTGTGAAGACAACTTGACCTAGTCCTGTTATCAAAGATATTTTACCAACTTCTTTGACTATTTTCGGGTTTAGATGAATACCGACCATGAATAAAAGAATCGCAATTCCAATCTCGCTAAATATCTCAATTACACCTGTGCTTGTGGTAAGGCCTAAAAAATAAGGGCTGACAAGTATACCTGTAACTATATACCCTATTAGAAGTGGTTGCCTAAGATAGTGCATTATACCACTTACGATAACTGCTAAAAAAATTATTAAACTTAATTCAATAAAAACGTAATTCAATCACACCACCTTTTTTGACATGTAAACTCTAAACCCTGCGGATTTAACCAATGTTTCCACGTTACCAAATACTTCCATCATCTTCTCACTTAAAGCTTTCCCACCTTTATTATGACGAGCTGTTAGGTGAAGTAAACCACTGCTGTTTAAGTGCTCATAGCTTTTCTCTATAAGCTCAAAGTTTAACTTTCGACCCGCAGCCATAGGAGGGTTTGAAACTATAACATCAAACTTATCCTTAATATTTTCAAAAAGATGTGATTTAATAACTTTTCCTTTTACTTTCAGATTTTTTAAGTTCTTATTTGTTAAAAGTAATGCTCTTTCATTAACATCAGATAATGTCAAGTTTATTTTATTTGATTTGGCAAGGCTTATACCAATTACTCCAATGCCACAACCAATATCTAACACTTTATCTTTATCTTTTACTATTGCTGTTTCTATGAGTAGTTTTGAAGCAATATCTAAACGGTTCTTACTAAATACACCGCTATCACTTAAGAAAACGAATTCACCTTTTTTATGTCTTGCAGTTATGGTAAATTCATTAGAAGTAGAGGTTTGTTTCTCACTATAATAATGAGTCATTTCATAACACCTAAAGCCTTATACACAAAGAGGTTTGCAACTTTTACTGCTTCACGCGCAGATTCAGCTTGAAGTACTGTGCAAAAACCATGGCTTTCTACTTTATTTTCAGGTGATTGATTAAATAGTATTACGTAGCTTTGAGGACTTGCATCATCACAAGTATAAGTTCTTGACGTATTAGAAATTGGCTCAGTGAAAGCACTAGTTGTTGGCATAACGAAAACTTTACCTGTAATCTTTGAGATTTCAACACCTGCAACTACTATGTAGCTATCATTTGCAAATCGTGTATCCAATGCTATTTTGACGTCTGCTCTGTTTGCTTGAGCAGTTGCGAGCGCACTTATTGAATCTGGGTCAAAACTTATGTTTTCAAGCTCTCTTGGATGATGATAAAAAGGAACTACTTGGTCACCAACAGCAGTGTTTATCTCAACATAGTAGAATCCATCAGGTCCCTGAACGAATTCAAAGCCATTATAAGATGTGTCTGGCTCGGGCCAAAAAATGAAAACTGAAACTATGGCTAGAAACACTACAACGAATAACACCCAAAACTTGATGTTCTCATTCATATTATGCTCCTCGCTGAATAGATAATGTAATCTCTAACAACAACTAAATCAAAACTTGTAGCGAAAACATCATAACAATAATCATCAGCAAGCACAATCATATCTAATTCATCTTGAAACTCGTAGTTTAACACGAAGACAATGTTATCTTGACTTGCCTGACTACACGAAACAACTGGTGCTGGATCAAATGGATCTGAAGATGTATAACCTCTATCTACTTGTATACCTGTAAAAGTCCTTGCATCTCTTACTAGTAAGTTAACGAGTCTTAAATCAACCCCCTCACTTTGAGGACTTGAAGGTGGCGGGGAAGTAAACGTAATCCTTTGGGCTTGTTGAATGTCTTGCTTTAGTGTCTCATTAAACCTTAAACTGTCTATGTAGAACGGATCATTGTAAAATCCAATTTCTAAACCATCAACTTCTGTGAAATACAAAATGTTTTGCTGAGTTCTTTGAACATTGAACTCAAACCCATTGTATTCAAAAGAGCTTTGCCCTGGAACTCCACCTTGTATTGCAAATCCAATTATGCTAAATATCATAAGTCCCACGAGAGTCAAACCCATAATTAATGCGTTTCTCTTCCTTTTTCTATCAGATACTCGTTTACTTCTAAATTTTTTCATATAGTTGGTGTTGTGTTTAAGTATAAAAATATTTTTGTCAAAAACAATATAAATGACTGGGCATTATTGATGTGTGATGAGGACAGAGATAAAAAAAGAATTTAAGAAGATAGCTAGTAAAAATCCCAAGTTATACTACGCAGTCGATTTTTTAAAGAAAAAAGGCTTTAAGAGAGGTCAATGTAAAAAGTGTCAGACGTATTACTGGAGCTTGAACGAAAGAGAGGTGTGTGGAGACGCTAATTGCTGTGGAGGATTTGACTTTTTTGAAGATAATCCTTGCAAAGTTAAACTTAATTATGTTGAAACGTGGAACTCATTTAAAAAACACATGGCTGGAAAAGGATACACTGCTATTGACAGATACCCAGTGGTTGCTAGATGGAGAGATGACACAGACTTCGTACAGGCAAGCATATACGACTTTCAACCATATGTAGTAACAGGAGAAGTAGAGCCACCTGCAAACCCATTAGTAGTACCTCAATTTTGCCTGAGGTTTAATGATATTGACAACGTAGGTGTTACTATGAGTCACTTCACAGGATTTGTGATGATCGGCCAACACGCATTCTTACCTAAAGAAGAGTGGGACTTGCAAAAAAACTTTGAAGACTTATACACATTTTTCACAGACGTCTTAGGAATTGCTGATGAAGAGCTTATAATGCACGAAGACGCATGGGCTGGAGGAGGTAACCTTGGACCTTGCATGGAAATATTTAGCAGAGGAGCAGAGCTTGCAAACCAAGTATACATGTTATATGAAGTGGGAGAGGATGGACAAAAAGAGCTTAAGCTTAAAGTACTTGACATGGGAATGGGTCATGAAAGGGTTTGCTGGTTCACACAAGGGAAGAAATCAGCTTACGACGCAGTTTTCCCAAAAGTCATGGAAAAACTTTATGCGAGATCCGGAGTTAAAGTTAATGACGAATTTTTTAGCAAATACGTAAAGTACGCTCCGTTCCTAAACCTTGACGAAACAGATGATATTGAAAAGGCATGGAAAGAGCTTAGCAAAGAATCAGGGCTTAGCTCAGCTGAGATAAAAGAGCATTTGCCAAAGATGAGCGCACTTTACAGCATAGCTGAACATACTCGGAGTTTGCTATTTGCAATTAGTGATGGCGCACTGCCAAGCAATGTTAAAGGCGGATACAACTTAAGAGTTATACTTAGAAGAGCACTTGGATTCATTGACAAATATAAATGGGACTTAACTTTAAAAGAAATTGCTTTATGGCACGCAGAAGAATTAGCAAAGATATTTCCCGAACTTAAAAAAAACGTTAAACACGTAAGCTTAATTCTCGACGTGGAAACTGCTAAATTTAAAGAAAACAAAGAAAGAAATAAGAAGATTATTCAAAGAACAAGCGAGAAACCAATCACAAAAGAAGTTTTACTTACACTTTATGATAGCTACGGAATTGACCCTGAAGAGATTAAAAAGGAAGCCGGTCTTAAAGGCATAGAAATTGAAGTCCCAGAAAACTTCTACAAATTGGTTAGTGAAAGACATGAAAACCAAACTGAGACTTCAACAACTAAAGATGTGATAAAAGGATTTGAAAACCTTGAAAACACAACTCCCTTGTATTTCGACCACTATGATTTACTTGACTTCTCAGGACATGTTTTGAAAGTTCAAGGAAACTATGTTTGTTTAAACCAAACAGCTTTTTACCCAACAAGCGGAGGACAATTACACGATACAGGAGTTATAAATGACTGCAAGGTAGTTGATGTAATTAAACAAAACGGGCTTATAATACACAAACTTGACAAAGTCACGTTTAAAGAAGGCGATAAAGTATTCGGAAAAGTAGACTATGACAGAAGAGAACAATTAACACAGCACCACACAGCAACCCACATACTTACGGGAAGTGTTAGAAGGCTGCTTGGAGATCACGTATGGCAAGCAGGAGCTGCTAAAACTTTAGAGAAAGCAAGACTTGACATAACTCACTTTGAACAACTAAGTAAACAAACTATAAATGATATTGAAAAACTAGCAAGAGATGTGATTTCAGAGAACAGACCTGTATACAAAGAATTCATGCCTAGAAGCAAAGCTGAAAGTGCTTATGGCATTCGAATATACCAAGGAGGCGCAGTACCTGGAAGAGAGCTTAGAATAGTGAACATAGAAGGATTTGATGTTGAAGCATGCGCTGGAACTCATGTTGATGTCACAGGAGATGTATATAACTTAAAAATTGTGAAAACAAGTAAGTTACAAGACGGAATCGTAAGGATAGAATTCGTAGCAGGAAAAGCATGCCAAAAAATGATTGACATGGAAAAAGAAATCCTTGATTCTGCAAAGAAAATTCTTGAATGCCAAGAAGACTTAATTGTTGGAAGAGCAAAAGAATTATTCGACAAATGGAAAAAAGCTAGAAAAAACAAGTTGGATAAATTTAAGTTTGAAAGCAAAGAAGTAGTTGAAGAAGACGTGATTAGAAACACGGCTGAAGTGCTTAAAACACAACCAGAACACATAATAAAAACACTAAAAAGATTCAAAGAAGAAATTAAACAAAAAACGAAGTAAAAAATTATCTTTTACTCTTAGCCCTTCTCTCAACAACTTCTTTTGGAGGAGGATTCTTTAAAAACCTTAGAGTTTTATCAATTTTTAACTCATCCTCTCTTTTAGCTTTTTGCTGTTCCTCTGTTAAATCAGGCATCTTAATATCAAGAGCTCCAGGTTTATCCTTTCTAAACTTAGCATATCGCTCTTTTTTTACACTAACTTTCTTAACTTTGTTTTTCTTTCCCATAAAATAAACACCTAAAAATAGGCAATTAAATTTTATTTATAATACTTTTCATTAAGAATACATGAAATCTATCAATGTAAAGTTGCTTATCAGATAGAGTTTTTGAAATAGCATTAGCATCCCTATCGTAATTAAGAGTAAACCAGCTATTAAGTTAAAGTACTTGACTGCTGGCTTGAACTTGTTGAAGAATTTATATGACTTATCTCCAAGCAAACCAACTAATAAGAATGGAACTCCAAGACCTAAACTATATGCTAACATGTAGTAAAACCCTGACTGAGGATTTGTTAAAGCTAACGTGTAAACTCCACCAAGCACTGCTCCAATGCAAGGACTCCAACCCACAGCGAAGCTAAACCCAAACAAGAAACTTGTAAGATAAGAATTCTTTAATTTTATGTCTAAATTAAAATTTTTTTCTAGCATTGGAATTTTGAATAACCCTAATGTGTAAAGCCCGAAGAATATTATTATAAGCCCACCGATTCTTGAGAGTATGCTTTGATACGTAAACGCTGAGCCTTTGAAAATGGTGCTGAGTAAAAGCCCAAGCAAGCTAAATGTTATCGTGAAACCTAACACGTAGAAAACTGTGTTTAAGAAGAAACTTTTTCTTGAATTTGACAAACTCATAAGATAGCCAACAAAACCAGGAATGATTGGAAGAACACAAGGACTTAAGAAAGTTAGTATTCCTGCCAAAAACACGAGGTATATTGTTAAATCCATTATAAGAAAAAGGTTCGAATGTTATATAAGTTTAACTAAAATGAAAAACTGAGCCTTCGGTAATGTTGTGCGTTTGTGCCAAACCTTGGTTTATTTCTAACACGTAAAGCGAATTGTTTTTCGGAGTGTAAACCCTGCAAGGATCCTCTATGCAAGGCTTGGCATTTTCTATGTGAATAACAGTTAAGTTTTCAGCTAACCAGATAATGTCTAATGGAATTTTCGTATTTTTCATCCAAAAACTGTGTATGGCTGGCTCTTGAAAAACAAATAACATGCCTTCTGAGTCGTCCATTTCTTCAACGTACATCAAACCTTTTTGCATTAACTCATCAGTCATTGGTATCTTAACATCAAAACAAGTTTGCTCTGTACAAATTGTGTTAAAATCGTAGGTTGGCTGAATTGTGCAGCTAGCAAGTATTAACAATGTTGTGAGTATAATTATATGCTTCATGTTTTGTTTTAAATAGTTCTTGTTTAAATACTTTATTTCTTAGAAAGGTTTAAATAAACCTGCTAAGTTTTAATTTTATAATGAGTTTGGACGACATAGTGATTCAATGCCCTAACTGCGGAAAATCAAACGACGAATTTGAAATAAAAACTTTCTTTGACTTCACCTACTTAACTAGTCAATGTGGTAAATGCGACTATGTTAACTGGAGAAAAACTGATCGAATTCTTCAAATACAAGCCTTTTTGCAATAATTGAAAGAGAAAAAACTGAAATAAACATGCATATCCAAGCTATTATGCTAAGGTTCAAAAACAAAGGTCCAAGCGTTGTTGTAAAGAACGCCAAAAGTATCATGAAGCACGCAGTGATGAAAAGTATGATTGAATCTAAAAATAAAAGGGTTCTCTTCTCACACGTTTTCACTTGATCTTTGTAATCAACTGCTAAATCTTTGTGTACTGTATCATAGAAATGTTCAGCGTAATCTGGGATTTGAAGATGAGATTTAAATGAAGAATCTAATCTATGAGTTTTTATGCTTTCAACTATTATTCTTTCTAGCTTATGCTTGAATAACTCTTTATCTTTAAAATTTAGGTAGTAGTTTAATAATATGTTGACGAATTGAACGTATTGTGAGGGTAACTTGACTTTGAATTTTCTTGAAACTTTAAAGCTTTGAGAAAAAATCTTAAACAAACTTGGATCTTTGTACTCAAAATAAGGATTTAATGATTCTTTCAAATACTTTGTTTCACTAAAATTTTCTTTATTTAAATGTAATTCTACCATTTGATTTATCAAGGTTTCTTTATCACCTTCTAAGTAAGCTGGAAGTAGTGTTAACATCTGATTTATTGTGCTGTGAGGTAATCTTTGAGAACAAGGAAAATTTAAGATGAACCCTTCAGTTAGTGCTAGAGATAATAGTTTCTCTTTATTTGCCGGGATATTGGTTACTTTAAAGCTGTAATTAGATAATAGCTTAGGGTTTAGATTCAAGTTCGATATTTTATCTAAGCTTTGCAAGTCCATAGTTATCTCATTTGTTGACACTTTCCTTTGCATGAACTGATGGAATTGTTTTAGCTCTTCAACTAAATTGTATTTTGGAAATATTTTCTCAAAATTAATCCAATCATCCACCACTTGTTTTTCTAACTCAAACGTGTAGCCTGTCTTTGACTTTTTGTAAAAGTAAGCAGAATCCACTTTGTTTTTAGCTATTTTAAGCTTAGCATTTCTATGTTCTATGTATCTTTGATGCTTAAATAAATCTGGTCTTTTCGATATAAACTCAGATAGACAAAGAAATAAACCTTTTAACTCTTCTGATATCTTAATTTGTATTTCGGAATCTAAACTTAAATAATCTAATGGCATAGAATTATATTTATTAAAAACTTTTTTTATGTGGATTAATCTTTTACTAATCATTTAAGTTAATAGTATTTTTTGTGATTTAAAACTATTTTGATTTAAAACCTGAAAAACATCCTACCAAACGGCTTTTGACTT
>SKHC01000028.1 GCA_007117145.1 Candidatus Woesearchaeota archaeon | reverse complement strand
TCTGATTCTTGTTTTCTTCTAACTTCCCCAACTAGTATCCTATCTGGTCTCATACGAAGGCTGTTTACAAGTAAGTCTTCCATTGAAATCTGTCCTTTACCTTCCGCGTTTGGAAGCACTGTGTTTAGTGGTACCCAGTGTAAGAATTTTGGAAGTCTTATCTCTCTTGTATCTTCAATACTTATTATTCTTTGGTTTGGAGGGAAAAAACTTGCAAAAACGTTTAACGCACTTGTTTTACCACTTGCTGTACCTCCTGCAATTAAAGCAGACATCTCGTATTGTATTGCAAGCCAAACAAGAGCAGCAGCTTTACTGTCTATAGTCCCTGACTTTAAGAATTTCGTGATGGTCCAAGGATCTCTGCTAAACTTTCTAATTGTTATCGTGTTACCATCTGTGCTTACTGGATTAAGTGTTGCGTTAACCCTATCTCCAGCATCAAGATTTGCATCAAGTAAAGGTGTTAGGGTTGTTATTTGCCTTCCAACTTTTCTCCCAATAATACTTGCGTAATGCCTGATTTGCTCCTCGTTTTTCAAGAAAATATTTGTTCTAAGCCACCCATGCTTTTTATGATACACCCACACAGCGTCTGTGCTTTGATTAACAACTACTTCTTCTAGGTTCTCATCGTTCATCAATAACTCTAAGCTACCAAGCCCTAAGCTTTTCATCTTTAAATAGCTGTTTAAAAACGTGGTTGTCTCTTCATCACTATCTGGAAAATATTTTTGGATTAAAATACCTATGAAATTCTCAAACTTATCTTCTACTACGTGAGTGTTTTTGAAATCTGAAAGCTCAGATATACCAAGACTCACTTTTTTAATTAGTTCTTGTCTTATTTGCTCAAGTATTAACTCTGTTGTATCACTTATTATGCTTATGTCTAACTGGTATAGCGGAACGAATTTACCTTTTTCTTTTTTTACAGTTATGTTAATTGGAATGCTATCTTTTCTGTAAGAATAAGTGTCTATGATCTCATTTGAAACCTTTTTTTCTGTTTTCACCGACTTCAATTTAGTGTTAACTTTTTGATTTTTTTTCTTCACCTTATTTTTTGCCATAATTATCCCTTAATAAAACTAAGTAAGCTCTCTATTTTCTTTCTCATCCAAACACGTCTTTTCTCATAGCTTTCAAGAGCGCTTTGAAGTTCAGTTAACTTACCTCTAACTTCCGGCGTGTTTTTTACTACTTCGAATGCTATGAGTTTATCTCTTAAAGATGTGAAGAGTTTGATTAATTCATCTTTTTCTTTCATCAACTCATCAAGTTCTAATTCTAGCTTTGTTTGCTTAGAGAAATATTTTTTGAATTCATCAAATAGTTTTTTGCTGTTTTGAGTTCTTGTATTTATATCATCAGATTTTTCCTTAACTGTTTTTAGTAGTTCATCTTGCTCTTCGTTTACTTTTTGCTTATCGTTTTGTATTCTTTCAATTAACGAGTACAATTGTTTATCTTTATCTCTTGTGAGTGTTTGACTTAGACTTTCTATTTGGCTTTGCGTTTTCTCTACTTCTTTTTGACTTCTAAGTATCTCTAAGTAATACTCTTTTGATTTTGACTGAAGTTGAGCTGTCAACTGTGTTACTTGATCTATGTATGAATCTAATTCTTTTTTATTGCTTAATAACTCAGATAATTTCTTTTTATGAGATTCTAGTTTGTCAGACTGATTTTTTAATTGTTTTTCAATATCTTCGTATTGTTTACCGTTTTTATCAACGTCTTTTTTTATACTTTCAATATCTGAAGTATAATCTTTTTTTTGAGCTTGAATTGTGTTTTCAAGGTTTTGTTTTAACCCATCAAATCTGTCTAACGTTTTCAAATCTTCTTTTATCCTGCTGACTTCTCCTTGTATCTCACTTTGTATCTTGTTAAAATTGCTTTTAATATCACTTAAAGCATTAGCTTCGTTTTGTAATCTGCTTATCGCTACATCTACTTTTCTTCTCAGTATATCTTTTTCGGAAACTAATTCTTTTCCTATGTTTAGTGCTTGCTTTTCTGAAATCTTGTACTCTTCAAGCCAAACTGTTGAAAACCTGTACTTTATGGTTATAAAACCCTCTTTTTCTAAGAACTCAGACCACTCCCTCACAGTATCTTTTCCAACACTTAATTGTTTTGCTGCTTGGTCAAGAGTTATCTTTTTTTCCTCAGAAACAAGCTGAACTAGTTTATCCACCCCAGTAGTAATATGCTTCATACAGTTATAGTCTATGTTCGATACTTATATACTTTATGTAGCTACTAAAAAATAAAAACAGTTCTTAACATGTATCGTCGTGGTCTAATTCTTCAAGGCCGTAAAGCTCTAATCTGTTAGGTGTTATGATGAAATGATAAACCGGAGTTAGTCCTTCGAAATTACAAAGCCTTGCGCCCCCTAAGTTGTTAAAGTAGATGTAATCAACTTTTATCCTGTCTAAATGAACCGAGATTTCTTGGATGCTTAACTCTTCAATATTTACTATGCTTTCAATTCCAAATTCGCTTGGAGAATAATTGTTTTCAAATCTTTGCAAGAAACTTGGCGCGGAAGGATTTTCTATGTAGTAACTGTTTTGAACGTGTAAATTAATATCAGAGCCTAAGCTTACATGTTCCCATGACGGAATTATTGTGTTTATAACTTTGGCATCACTAAACACACCATATAACGGATCTCTTAAATGGAAAATAGAAATATTATTTGAATAACTTTTATTGTAAATCCAAGCACTCCCACCAAACAAATCATATACTTGTATGGTTGCATTAACTGTCACGTTTACAACCCAAGGAGTCACGTGCTCTAATGTTATGTTCGTAACGTTTACAGTAAGGTTTACTCCCTGGCTATTTG
>SKHC01000045.1 GCA_007117145.1 Candidatus Woesearchaeota archaeon | reverse complement strand
GCTACGAATCTACCGGATAGAAAAGCTAAGACTAATAAAACAAGAAAAACCCACACAACTATTCACCACACTTAAGATTTTCAGTGATCATTATAGAATCATGACCGAAGCTGTGCTTTTGAGTACCTTCGATATCAAAGCTTATCAGTCCCCCACTTGAATCAACAAACACGATGCAAAAATCATTTTGAAGACCAAGGTCTCTTTTAACAATCTCGTACTCACTATTAAATAATTCTTCTATTTTTGTCTGGTTTAAATAGTTACCCTCAAATATTTTAACTCCAGATTCAACACCGTCTCGATCAAAGTTTGCAAATATTATATCTGCCTGAGCTCTAAGGTCTGTTTCTTGAGCTCTATTTACTAAAAGAAGTGCTAAGAAAACTATTACTAGCAACAAAAATATTACGGAGCCTATTATCAAATCCATAGAATATGTTTGAGCCTTTCTCACCATTAATACCTCAACGAATAGTATAATATATATAGTTTTCTAGTTTGAATGGTTTGCAATTGATATATAAATCTTTCTAGCTAATACGATGAAAATAGAAACATTTAAATAGTAGTAACGGGAACTATTTATATACTTTATAGTTTCAGAAATTTGTTACTGTAAAATGATTAATCGTCTTTGATTGGGATTGGGGGTTGTATTAAAATGTCAAAGTATGTAAAAAAGTGTCCTGAGTGTGGTTCTGTAAATTTAATGTGGAACAAGGAAAAAGGGGAAATTATTTGTAAAGATTGTGGACTTGTATTAGAAGACAAAATGGTCGATTTCGACCAAGAATGGAGAGAATTTGACGGAGATGCTGCCGCTAGAAAGAGAAGAACTGGAGCACCTATGTCATACACTCAATTCGACCAAGGTCTTGGAACTGAAGTTGGTACAAAATCAGACTTTTACAGGCTTGGTGGTAAGAGTAAAAACAAATTCTTCAGATTAAGAAAATGGCAACAAAGAATCTCAACAGCGATTGAGAGAAACTTAAAACTAGCATTATCAGAGTTAAAAAGAGTTAGTAGTTACTTAAAACTACCTCAAAGCGTAGAAGAAGAAGCTAGCAGAATATACACTTTAGCTGTACAAAAAGGTTTAGTTAGAGGAAGAAGTATGGAATCTGTTGTAGCAGGAGCATTATACGCTGCGTGTAGAAGACACGACGTACCTAGAACTTTAGATGAGTTAAGTGAAGCTTCTGGCGTTGAAAAAAAAGAGATTGGAAGAACTTACAGGTTTATAACTCGTGAGCTTGGAATCAAAATACTGCCAAGTAATCCAAGTGATTACATAGCAAGATTTGCTAGCAGTCTAAGACTTAGCCCAGAAGCTCAAACAAAAAGCGTTGAGATAATCGAACAAGCACAAAACGTAGAGCTAACTAGCGGGAGAGGACCTACAGGAATTGCAGCAGCTGCACTTTATGTTGCCGCACTTATTAACGGCGAGAAGAGAACTCAAAGAGAAGTAGCTGACGTTGCTGGTGTTACTGAAGTTACTATTAGAAACAGGTATAAAGAGCTTTTAGACACTTTAGGACTTGAAAAAGAGATTAAGAAAACCAAAAAGAAAGCTTAAACCAATTCATTTATTATTTTTTTAATATTCTTATTCGAAAAACATATAAACTATAGCTTACCTATAGTTATTCTATGGTTACAACTATTCAAGTAAGTGAAGAACTAAAAGAAAAGCTTAGTAAAAGAAAGATTTCTCCTAAAGATAGTTATGAAGAGATTATCTGGGATTTACTAGAAGACACTCTAGAACTTAGTGAGCAAACAAAAATAGATATATCTTTAGCCAGAGAAGAGTTTGAAAAAGGTGAATTCGTAACTCACGAGCAACTAAAAAAAGAATTGGGACTTTAGAGGTGCAAATTGTTTGAAGTAACCTATTCAAAAATCGCAGTTAAATTCTTAAAAAAACTTCCAAAAGAAAAACAAGAACACATTCTATCTGTTATAGAAAGAGCAAGAATTAGACCGGAGAAGTATTTTGAAAGATTGGTGGGAGATAAATCTTATAAATTAAGAGCTGGAGAATACAGAATAATGGCAGATATTTTTAGAAATGAGCTTAAAATCCTTGTTGTTAAAATTGGCCATAGAAAAAATATCTATAAATGATTAGTGTTAATTAATCTTAGGATAACAAGGACAAAATTTTTGAGAATGCCTCTTTTGAAGGATTATTTTTGTAAGCTTCTCCTAAAGCAATTATTTCTCTTTGTTTTATATCTATACTTAGATCTTTTAAAATGTTTAACATGAAAGGTCTTGAAATGTATTGAAGGAATTGAGTAGTATTTTTTGGCTTTAAAGTGAATCTGCAACGCTCAAAATCAATTATTACTGGAACGTCTTGTTTTGTTATGAGTATGTCTTTATGAGGATTTGTAAGCTCTTGCTTGTTTATTTTAATATCATCCATAGTTTTGCATTGCAGTAATATGTTTTTTAGAATTTTTAGGAGTCTTTCTTTGAAGTTTGGTTTGTCTTTGTTTTCAATTACCCAATCTTCAATTTTTTGGCCATCAACGAATTCACGTATCAAGAAATCTTTGTCTTTATCGAAGTACTTTGCTTTTGGACCAATGCCTATTTTATTTAACTTCTCTGTGAAGACGTGCTCGTTTTGTATTGTACCAGGACTTGAACTTTCAGGTTGCCTGGTTTTAATTATGAAGTATTTACTATTAAATCTAGATTTGTATATCGTTCCTCTTTTGCCCTTTGAAAAAGACTGCTTTTTTTTAAAAACTGTTTTCGCGGTGTCTGAATCCATATAAATTATAATTATGGTTCGGTGTTTATATCTTTTGTTAAAAACAATAAATTAATATAATATGTATAAGTGACAAAAAAGCATGAAACCACAGATACTTTACATACACGGCGGAATGACTTTTAAAACAAGAGAACACTACATTAATTACTTGAAAACAAGAAGTATCAGAATAGAAAACTTACCTCACTGGAACGAAGAATACATGAACGATGAATTAAATGAGTATCAAATAATAAAACCTAAGATGCCCTGCAAAGAAAACTCAAAGTACTTGGAGTGGAAGATACACTTTGAAAGGCACACAGAATTCATTGAAGACGGCGTGACTTTAATTGGTTTTTCACTTGGAGGAATATTTCTAGCTAAATACTTAAGCGAGAATTTGTATCCAAAAAAGATTAAAAGCGTACATTTAGTAGCACCTCCACACGAAGATAGTTTAACAGGAGAAGATTTAACTGAAGACTGGCTGTTACAAAATGATTTAGGAAAGATTGAAGAGCAATGCAAAAACGTATACCTTTATTTTAGCTTAGACGACCCTATAATACCTGAAAGCCAAAAAAATAAATACCAAGAAAAACTCAAGAAATCTACGTTTATGATATATGAAAGTGCAAACGGACATTTTCTACAACCAGAATTTGAAGACTTAATTTCTAACATAAAAAAACACAAGTAGTTAATTATATATAATATTAATTCTGAGATGTGTATATGAGTTATGAAAGAGCTATTCAACTTTTAAAAAACTGTGAAACTGACATAGGATTTGTGGCAACACCCAAAACTAAAGCTAATTATAACAGGGTTTGGGCAAGGGATGGAGTTATTTGTTGCCTTGCAGCAATGATGAGCAAAGGATTTGAAAAAACAGTTCTTAGAACTTTGCAAACTTTACTAAAACACCAAAACGTCACAGGACAAATACCTAGCAACGTCGGGCTTAAAGGAGATGTTAGCTTTGGCGGAAGTTGCGGTAGAGTTGATGTTAACATGTGGTTAATAATTGGTGTTGGCCAATACGTAAAAAGATACAATGACTTAAAATTCTTAAGAGCCAATATCGACAAAATAAAAAAGATTGTGCTTTTACTTAGAAGCCTAGAAATTAATGATAAAGGATTACTATACGTTCCACTAAGCGGGGACTGGGCAGACGAATACGTGCAACAAGGATACGTACTTTATGATGAAGTGTTGTATTACAAAGCACTGCAAGAATACTTGGACATGCTAAAATTGATTGGAGAAGTAGACTTGGAAACTAAAAGAAGAAAAGAAAGACTAAAACTATTGATTAGAACAAATTTTTACAAAGGAGAAGAGCTTATCTACCACAAACCGATGTATAAGCACAAAGTAGAAAAACCATATATGATAGCATACTTTAACCCAGGAAAGTACAGCGCCAAATTCTGCGGATTTGGAAATAGTTTAGCATTGCACTTTGACATATTAACTGAGGAAGAAAAACAAGACATACACAGATTCATAAGAAAAAGATTCACTCATAAAACTAAGTATTTGATACCTGCGTTTTACCCCGTGATTAAAGCTGGCTACGAATTCCAACTTTTGAAAAATAATTACTTAAACGAATTCAAAAACAAACCATACGAATATCACAACTGCGGGCTTTGGCCAGTGATCACTGGCTTTTACGCCACAACTGACGAAGGACATTCAGCTAAGTACCTTAGAGGACTTTTAAGACTTGAAAACTTCCCTGAATACGTGAACGGGAAAACGTTCGAAGAAAAAGGAACGTACAACTTAGCATGGAGCGCAGCCCCAATCATCATGGTCGAAAAATATATTGAAGGAGAAAAAGTGTTCATATGAAGATAATCGCAACTGATTTGGATAGAACGTTGTTTAGCAATGGCAAAGAGAAAATAAGAGAAAACGCCATGGAAGAATTTAAAGGATTAGTTGAAAGGAACGATGTTGAGTTAGTTTTCGTAACTGGAAGATACTTGAAATTAATGAGAGATGGAATCTCTAAGTATCAACCTCCATTGGCTAAGTATTATATTTGCGATGTTGGAACAAGTATCTACAACGAAGAATTTGAAAGAGTTAAGGAGTGGGATGAAGTCCAGACAAAGATTTGGAACATGCACGACTCATCATATATACGAGAAGTGCTTAGCGAGGTTACTTTTTTAAAAGAGCAAGAAAAAATAAAACAAAACAAGTTCAAACAAAGCTACTACGTGGAAGACGGGGAAAACGTAGATTTGGTTTTAAAAAAACTTGAAGAAGCCAAAATTAAATGTGAAGTAATCTATAGCTATGACACAGAAGAAGAGATAGGTCTTTTAGATGTTCAACCTAAAGGGATAAACAAAGAAGGCGCACTTGAATTTGTCAGAAGCAAACTAGGAGTTAGTAAACGAGATGTTTTATACAGTGGAGATAGCGGAAACGACTATCACCCATTAACTGCAGGATATAAAGGAGTTCTGGTTGGAAACGCACACGATGATTTAAAAAAAAAACTTGAAGGCAAAGTGTATATTGCCAAAGAAAACTATGTGCTTGGAATAATTGAAGGCGCAAAACACTACGCGTTCTTTAAGTAAGGTTTAAATAGTTAAGATACGAGTTCTAAAATTTATGAAGAAAAAAAAGGGGTGGTACAACAAAACAATAGAAGAAACTCTAAACTCCTTACACAGCCATAGAGACGGTCTTAGCTTGGCGGAATTTGAAAAAAGACTTAAATTATTTGGCGAAAACAAGATTAAAGAAGAACAAAAATTCAAAGCATTGAAACTTTTCTTTAGAAAATTTAACAGTTTGTTAATTTACATATTAATGGGAACAAGCGTAATTACGTTTATTCTTGGACAGATGATAGAGTTTTATAGCATATTATTTGTCATCGCATTTTCTGTTGTACTTGGATTCTTCCACGAATACAGAGCAGAAAAAAGTGTTGAAGCACTCTCCAATCTTACAACAAAGAAAGTTGAAGTAATCAGAGATGGAAAGAAAGAGTTGATACTAAGTGAACATTTGGTACCTGGAGATATTGTTGTAATTAAAAGAGGAATAATTCTTCCAGCAGACATTAGATTAATTCAAGCAAGCAACATAGCTGTCAATGAAAGTATACTCACAGGAGAAAGTCAAAGTAAGAATAAAACTGCGAGCGTCATAACTAAAGAAAACGTTGATTTAAGTGATAGAAAAAACGTGCTTTTCAGCGGAACAAGTGTTATGAGTGGAACTGGAATCGGAGTTGTTTTTGCAACAGGACTTGATACTGAAATTGGAAAGATCAGCAAAACTTTGAGCAGTATCAAAATGGAAAAAACTCCTCTTCAAAGAAAAATAGATGTGATGAGCGGAAGAATAAGCTGGGCAGTTATCGGACTTAGCATAGTCGCTTTGACTATTTTGATTGGAAGAGGAGAAGACTTGACTGCAACACTGATACTTGTAGCAGCACTCGCAGTTGCAGGGATACCAGAAGAATTTCCCCTAGCACTCACAATGGCTTTAAGTAGCGGGATAGCAAAGATGGCAAAGAAAAACGCTATCGTCAAAGACATGGCAAGCGTTGAAACTCTTGGAACCACCACAGTTATATGCACAGATAAAACTGGAACACTAACACAAAACAAGATGATGACTGTCAAATATAATTGTCAAGGAGACGAAGTAGAAATCGACGGCCACCCATACGAACCACACGAAAACTTTACTGTTGATGGAAAAAAGATTAATAAGAATATGCTTGCCAAACACAAACACTTATTCAAATGCGCAATTCTATGTAACAACGCCGAGATTAGAAAGGATAAGAAAGGATGGCAATTAATCGGCGAACCAACTGAAGGAGCACTGCTAGGACTTGCAACAAGTGCAGGATACAAAGAAGAAAATGTTCGCAATGAAAATAAGAGGGTGTTTGAAGAACCATTTGACTCTAGCAAAAAATTTATGATCACAATTAACAAAGAAGGCACAGAACACACAGCATACCTTAAAGGAGCAGCAGAAAAAGTCCTGGAAAAATCAAAGTACATTAGAAGCAAAGGAAAAATTAGAAAGATAACAAAAAAAGACGTAGAAGAAATTGAAAGAATACTTCACGAATACTCAAGCAGCGCACTTAGGGTTTTGGCACTTGCAACTAAGAAACTAAATAATGGTAAGAACAAAAAAGAGTTAGCCCACGGATTTGTATTTGAAGGAATTGTCGGAATACATGACCCTGTAAGAGAAGAAGTGTTTGAAAGCATAGAGCAATGTAAAACTGCAGGTATTAGAATAATTATGATTACAGGAGATCACAAAAACACAGCGCAAGCAATAGGGTTAAAGCTTGGAATTGTAAATGAAGAATACAACAAAGTAATTGAAGGAAAAGAACTTGACAAATTAACTGACAAACAACTAGACAAAGAAATAGTTAGCACAGCAATATTTGCAAGGGTAACTCCTGAGCACAAATTTCGAATTGTGAGCAGTCTTCAAAGAATTGGAGAAATCGTAGCAATGACCGGAGATGGAGTAAACGACGCCCCTGCTTTAAAGAAAGCAGACATTGGAGTTAGCATGGGCAAAGAAGGAACAGACGTTGCAAGAGAAGCTAGCAACATGATACTAACTGATGACGCTTTTAGCTCAATTGTCTCAGCAATCAAAGAAGGAAGAACTATATATAGTAATATTAGAAGGTTTAGCTACTTTTTACTTAGCGTTAACGCTGCAGAAGTTGGACTTATACTTCTTGCTATAATGCTAAACCTTTTAACACCACTAACTGCACTCATGATACTTTTTATTAATGTAATTATTAGTAGCTTACCTGCACTTGGACTGAGTATAGAAAGCACTAACCCAAAAGTTATGCATAACTTACCAAGGCACCCCAAAGAAAAAATATTAAGCGGATACATATTACTTAAGATGGCAACGCTTGTACCTTTAATGATTGTAAGCGCTATGGCCTTATTTTTATGGGAAATGAATTACGGCGGAGGAAGCATTGAAACTGCAAGAACATACGCGTTCCTTAGCATAATTATCGGTGAGTTATTCCACGCATTCAACGCGAGAAGGCTACACACAACTATATTTGACAAGAAAATGCTTGAAAACAAATACTTCTACTTAGGAATTGTAGTAAGCGCAATACTAGTACTTTACAGTATCTACGACCCATGGTTTAACATGTTGCTTGGAACAATTCCGATAACTGGTATGGAATGGCTAGTTATTATTTTGATAAGCAGCCCTGTGCTTTTAATGTCAGAGCTTTTCAAACTAGTTATTAGAAGCGAACTGGCTGAACAAAAAAAGCAACGTGGAGTAAATATGATTATAGAATAAAAGAAAAAAAAAGAAAAAAATTGGTTTTTAGTTTTCTTTCAAACTCGCCTGAGCTGCTGCAAGTCTTGCAATTGGCACTCTAAACGGACTTGAAGAAACGTAGTTTAAACCAACTTTGTAGCAAAACTCAACGCTTCTTGGCTCCCCACCATGCTCACCACAAATACCTAACTTGATATCTGGCTTTTCCTTTCTTGCCTTATCAACAGCTAGCTTAACTAGGAAACCAACACCTTCTGCATCTAAGACTTGGAACGGATCATCTCTTAGTATTCCAAGATCTTGGAACTTTGGAACAAATGTACCAACGTCATCTCTTGAAAACCCGAAAGTCATCTGAGTCAAATCATTTGTACCAAAGCTAAAGAAGTCTGCGTGCTTAACGATTTTCTCTGCAGTAATCGCAGCTCTTGGCACCTCAATCATAGTACCTACAAGGTATTTAACGTTTTGTGCATCTTTCAACACTTCGTTTGCTGTCGCTTCAACTACCGCTCTTTGATTTTCAAGCTCTTCTACTTGACCCACAAGTGGAATCATAACTTCAGGGAATACTTTTATTCCTTCACTGCTTGCTTTTTTTGCAGCTTCAAAGATTGCTTCAGATTGCATCTTTGTAATCTCAGGATAAGTTATTCCAAGCCTACAACCCCTATGCCCAAGCATTGGGTTTACCTCGTGAAGACTTTCAATTTTTTGCTTAACATCTTCAACTGACTTGTTGAATTGCGATGCAAGCTCTTTTATGTCTTCTTGAGATTGTGGCAAGAACTCGTGCAAAGGCGGATCTAAAAGCCTAATTGTTATTGGCAATCCATCCATTATTTTGAAGAGTTCATAGAAGTCTTGCATTTGGTAAGGCTTTAGTTTTGCAAGTGCTTTTTCTCTTTCCTCTTTGGTGTTTGATAGTATCATTTCCCTAACTGCCTTAATCCTATCTCCTTCAAAGAACATGTGCTCAGTTCTACAAAGCCCTATTCCTTCTGCTCCAAAACTAATTGCTTTACTTGCATCTTTTGGAGTATCTGCATTTGTTCTAATTTTTAAAGTTCTAAACTCATCAGCCCACTCCATAAGTTTACCGAAACTACCGCTTAGCTCTGGGTCAACTGTCGGGATTTTACCTTTAAAAACTTCTCCAAGGCTACCTTCAAGTGTTATATAATCTCCTTCACTAAAAGTTTCATCTCCTATCGTAAGCGTTTTTAATTTATGCGACACTTTAGCTTCCGATACTCCACTAACACAACACTTACCCATACCTCTTGCAACAACTGCTGCGTGACTTGTCATACCTCCTTTCGAAGTGAGTATTCCTTGAGCTGCCTCCATACCTATCAAGTCTTCAGGACTCGTCTCACTTCTAACAAGGATAACTGTATCTCCTGCTTTTTTCATTTCAACAGCTGACTGGTTGTCAAACGCAATTTTTCCAACTGCAGCACCAGGACTTGCTGGCAAACCTTTAGCTATTGACTCATGCTTTTGCTTTGCAATAGTATCTAATTGTTTGTGTAGTAATTGGTCTAACTGAGCAGGATCCACTCTTAAAACTGCTTCTTTCTTTGTAATTAAACCTTCTTCAACCATATCTATTGCAATTTTTACTGCTGCCTGAGCTGTTCTTTTACCATTTCTTGTTTGCAATATGTAGAGCTTTTTATCTTGGATTGTGAACTCCATGTCTTGCATGTCCTTGTAGTGCTTTTCAAGTTTCTTGTAGATTTCAACTAATTCATCGTATGCGTGCGGCATTGTATCTTTTAGTTGTGAAATTGGCTTTGGAGTTCTAATACCAGCTACTACGTCTTCACCTTGAGCATTCATTAAGTATTCCCCGTAAAACACGTTTTCACCTGTACTTGGATCTCTTGTAAAACAAACACCTGTACCTGAAGTATCTCCCATGTTTCCAAACACCATAGCCTGAACGTTTACTGCTGTTCCAATTAAATGATGAAGGCTGTGCATCTTCCTGTAGTGATTTGCCCTTTCATTATTCCAAGACTTAAAAACTGCCTCTATCGATAATAGTAATTGCTCTTTAGCATTTGTTGGGAATGGCTTATTTGTTCTTTCTTTAACTAATTCTTTGTACTCCCCTACTAAATCTTTTAAGTCATCACTTGTAAGGTCTGTGTCGAATTGAACTCCTTTACTTGCCTTCTTTTTATCAAGCAATTCTTCAAAGAAGTGATGGTCAACGCCTAAAACAACATCTCCAAACATGTTTATAAAACGCCTGTAAGAATCCCAAGCAAATCTTGGATTATTGGTTTTTTCAATTAGACCTTGTACTACTTCATCGTTTAACCCAAGGTTTAGAACTGTATCCATCATACCTGGCATACTTGCTACCGCTCCACTTCTAATTGAAAGTAACAACGGATTTTCTGTGCTTTCAAGTTTTGCAGACATCGCCTTTTCTAATTTTTCCAAGTTTTCATCGATTTCCTTTATGGTTTCAGTTGGAATTTTTCTACCTTCCTCGTAGTATTTTTGACAGGTTTGGGTAGATATTGTAAACCCTGGCGGAACTGGAATCCCAAGATTTGTCATCTCTGCAAGGTTTGCACCTTTACCACCTAATATTTCTCTCATCTCTTTCTTT
>SKHC01000080.1 GCA_007117145.1 Candidatus Woesearchaeota archaeon | reverse complement strand
AAATCTTAAGTGTGGTGAATAGTTGTGTGGGTTTTTCTTGTTTTATTAGTCTTAGCTTTTCTATCCGGTAGATTCGTAGCGTACATGGCAGATGATGAAGTAGATGATTCGAAAAAGTATATACGAGAAAGCCTATACTTATTTCAAGCATACATAATATACTTTATAACGTTAGATTTATTTTTCATGTTTTCATCTTACTTCTTATTCAGACTCTTAAAAGACAAAGCGTTTCATCCAGGAATACTACTTGCTATTTATCTTTCAACAAAAGGAGTCTTGCCTTTAATAATGGCAGTACTATTTTCGTACATGCTTGGTTTGTTTGAGTACAAAAAGGGTTATTGGAAGCACTACTTAATGCTGTTTTTAATCAAAGTATTGATCTTATTTGTAATAATCCCGAAGTTCTAACAAAAACATTTATAAAACAACACAGATTTGCAATAATACCTGTGACTGATGAAGCCAACATCGTTGGTGGAGAGAGGTAGATTTATTCTACTTATTAGATGTCACTCATCGGAGGTAGTTGAGAATGACTGAAAAAGCATATGAATTAATAGAATTAGCAAAGACATCTGGAAAGATAAAGAAAGGTGTTAACGAAGTTACAAAGGCAATAGAGAGAGGGAAAGCTAAGCTAGTAGTAGTAGCAGAAGACGTATCCCCAAAAGAAATCACGATGCACATCCCACTTCTATGTGAAGATAAGGGTATAAAGTGCGTAGTTGTGCCTTCAAAAGAAGAGCTAGGAGTGGCAGCAGGTATGCCGCTTGCAACTGTTGCAGTGGCTGTTGTTGAAGAAGGAGAAGGAAAATCACAATTAAAAGAATTGTCCAAATAGGTGTTAAAAAATGGCTGAAGATAGTAGAGGAGGAGTAAGTTTTTCCCCGGCAGTACCAGCATCCGTTGAGGAAATAGTTGGAAGGACTGGGACTAGAGGAGAAGCTATACAAGTCAGGTGTAAAGTCTTAGAAGGAAGAGACAAAAACAAGATCTTAAGAAGAAACGTTAAAGGACCAATTCAAATAGGCGATATATTAATGCTTAGAGAAACTGAAATCGAAGCCAGACCTTTAAACAGGGCAGGCAGAGGCGGTAATTAGGTGATTATGATGAGAATATGTGACTTTTCAAAAAAAGAAATTCCACCAGGAAAAGGGATAATGTACGTTAAAAAAGATGGTAAGATACTGCATTTCTTAAACAGTAAAGCAGAAAAAAACTTCTTGAAACTAAAAAGAAAGCCAAGAACTACTAGATGGACAAACGAGTACCATCAAGTAAAACACGGAGATAAAGATTAAAAATGATACAAAGAACACTAGTACTAATAAAACCAGACGGAGTCCAAAGATGCTTATCTGGTAGAATCATATCAAGATTTGAAGATGTAGGAATCAAAATAGTTGGTATGAAGATGATATGGGTTGATGGGGACTTTGCAAAAAACCATTACTTTGAGCACGTAGAAAAAGATTTCTACCAAGGCTTAGAGACAGTTCTCACTATGGGGCCTGTTGTAGCTATGGTTTTAGAAGGAGTTGAAGCAATTCCAAAGGTTCGAAAACTAGTTGGTAGCACAGAGCCACACAGCGCAGAGCCTGGAACAATAAGAGGCGATTTTGCTCATGTAAGCTATGGTTACGCTGATAAAAACAAGTTAGGTATAAAAAACTTAATTCACGCATCAGATAGTCCTGGCAGTGCAGAAAAAGAAATCAAGCTTTGGTTTGATGACAAAGAAATACATTCATACAAAAACGTCCACGACGTACACATTTATAATTAGGTGATAAAATGGCAAAGATGGTAGACAGAGTCCTGGAATCGATGAAGATACAGGAGAAAATTAGAAACATTGCGATATGTGCGCATATAGATCATGGAAAGACAACTTTTTCAGACAACCTACTTCAAGGAGCAGGTATGATGTCAGAAGAGCTTGCAGGTAAAGCAAGACAGTTAGATTTCCACGCAGATGAGCAGGAAAGAGGAATCACAATTGACGCATCAAGCGTTTCCATGGTTCATACATTTGACAAAGATGATTATTTAATCAATTTAATTGACACACCAGGTCACGTAGACTTTGGAGGAGACGTTACAAGAGCAATGAGAGCAGTAGATGGCTGTATTGTATTAACATGTGCTGTGGAAGGAATTATGCCTCAAACAGAAACAGTTCTAAGACAAGCTCTAAAAGAGAGAGTAAAGCCAATACTTTTTATAAACAAAGTTGACAGGTTAATAAAAGAGCTTCAACTAACACCTGAAGCTATGCAAGAGAGATTTATTAAAACAATTACTAACGTAAACAAGTTAATAAAGCAAATAGCAGGCGATGAATACGGTGACAAGTTCCAAGTAAACGTTCAAGATGGAAGTGTTTGTTTTGGTTCAGCGTTCCATAATTGGGGTTTAAGCATTCCGTACATGACAAGAAACAACATCACCTTTAAGGAGATAATTGATGCTTACAATAATGATACGTGGAAGGACTTGAAAAAGAAAGCTCCAATACACGAAGTAGTACTTAACGCTGTAATTAGGCATCATCCAAACCCAGTTACTGCTCAAGAATACAGGATTCCAAAAATTTGGAGAGGAGACAAAGATAGTCAAATCGGAAAAGATTTGATGAATTGTAACCCGAAAGGAAAACTAATGTTTGTTGTTACAAAAGTAGTAGTTGACCCCCAAGCAGGAGAAATCAGTGCTGGAAGATTATTTTCAGGTACTATGACAAAAGGAACTCAAGCAAAACTAATGAATGCAAAAGTTCAAGAAAGAGTACAACAAGTATACATATACAACGGAGCTAAAAAAGAAATCGTGGATAACGTGCCAGCTGGAAACATCATAGGTGTTTCAGGTTTGAAAAGCGCAATCCCAGGGGAAACAGTGTCTGTTGAAGAAGTTGAGCCTTTCGAAGCTATAAGTCACATCTTT
>SKHC01000027.1 GCA_007117145.1 Candidatus Woesearchaeota archaeon | reverse complement strand
AGCTTTCTTGTTAAAAATTATTTTGTCATCTCTAAATCTCATATTCTCTTCTTTCAAGTAACCATCTAAATACACGTTAATACCACTTTTAACACTCTTTGGAAGACTACTAACTCCAAACCCGCCTTCTTCTCCGTAAACAACATGGATTAACTCGCACATGTAATCAAGAATAATTAAATCGTGCTCTATAACCATTACAGCAGTGTCTTTATCTGCAAGACTCTTAATGAACTTACTAATTTCAACTCTTTGGTAGACGTCCAAGTAACTAGTAGGTTCATCAAACAAGTAAAGATTAGCTTTCTTTAGAAAAGTAGCGGCAATAGCCACCCTTTGAAGCTCTCCTCCACTAAGCTGAGTGAGTTCTCTATCCAAAATGTTTTTAAGACTAAGTCTTTCAACAACTTCATCAAAACCTTGTTTTTCATCAACTTTAGAAAGCAATTCTTTAACCTTACCTTTAAAATTCTTAGGAATCAAATCAACTTGTTGAGGCTTATACGCAACTTTTATTTCTCCATCTCTAAGTTTTTCAAAAAATACTTGAGCCTCAGTACCCTTAAACATCTCAACAAGCTTAGACACATCAAACTCTTCTTTACCCCCAAAATTTGGTTGCAAAACACCTGCCAATACGTTGATTGTAGTACTCTTTCCAATACCATTCTTACCAATAAGTCCAACTACCTTGCCAAAAACAGGTATAGGTAACTTATACAAAGCAAAACCGTTTGGAGGATACCTGTGAATAGGCTCTTGATTTAACTCTTCAGGTAGCTTAATCATCTGCAAAGCACCAAAAGGACACTTATTCGCTGCGATTTTATCAGCATCAGTTATAACATTCTCATTAACCCTAACTTTACCATCAACATCTTTAACAATAGCTTCTTTGCCAGCCCTATTACTCGGGCTTACCCTCATACAAAGATAACCACCACAACCTTCAGGGTTACACTTGTCTTTTTTAACAATCATAATACGCTTCATAAAAAACACCAACACCTAATTACCAATGAAGTTAACACTTGAAACTTCATCAATTTTTTTAAGCTCTAAAACTAAACTATTAATCTTTTTGCTACTTCCTGCAACAACGAAAAGCTCTAAGCACTTATCCTCGACGTGATTGTGTACTTGAGTTTTAATCACAGAAGAAAAATCATGCTTTAACTTTTCTATATCAGCCTCGCTGTGAATAACAACTAATGCTCCTCCAACCTCTCCTTGCACTACTTCCTTTGATTTATAATCAGAAACAAAACTTCTAAGCGCTGCCCTGATAACCTCAGACCTACCGCTAAATCCAAGTCCTTCTTTAACATTCTCTAAATCTTCAAGTAACTTATCATTAATACTCATACTAATTATTGTCATAATAAAATAAGATTACTAGTTCATATTTAAATATTATTTTTACAAAAATTTAAATACAAAAACCCATAAATTAGGCTATGAAGAAAAAAATAGGTGTTATAGGCGCAGGGTTTGGGGGTCTTACCGTAGCATGTCTTTTGGCAAAGAAAGGCCACAAAGTAACATTATTTGAAAAAAACGACCAAGTAGGAGGCAGAGCAAGAATCTTTGAAGAAAAAGGATTCAAATTCGACATGGGACCAAGCTGGTACTTAATGCCAGACACCATTAAAGAAATATTTGAAGAGTTAGGATACGACGTAAATAAAGAGTTAAACCTTGTTAGATTAGACCCACACTATAAGATGTTCTTTAACGATGAAGCAATCAAGATAAGAAAAGACATGAGTGAAAACTACAAGTTATTTGAAAGATTGGAACCTAGAGTAACACCAAAAATTAAAAAGTACCTAGATGAAGCAAAATACAAATACGACACGGCAATGGAGCACTTCATAGAAAAACCTTACCTGAAAGCAACAGACTTAATAAATTGGAAGATGTTAAAAGAAGGAAGAAACCTTGACTTATTCTCAAGTTTTGACTCTCACTTAAGAAAGAGTTTTAGAAGTGATAAGATACGAAAAATACTTGGCTACACAATGGTGTTCCTTGGAGGAAGCCCAAAAAACACGCCTGCACTTTACAGTCTGATGAGTCATGGAGATTTCAACTTAGGAGTTTACTATCCTAAAGGCGGAATGAACGCACTAGCAAAAGCATTAGAAAAAATAGCAAAAGAACTCAAAGTAAAAATACAACTAAAAACTTCAGTTGAAAAAATCGAAGTTGAAAAACGAGTTGCAAAAAGAATAGTTACAGATAAAAAAACGTATGAATTCGATGAAGTTGTAGTAAACGCAGATTACGCATGGGCAGAAACAAACTTACTTGAAAAAAAATATCAAACTTACAAAAGAAAATATTGGAACAAGAAAATAATAGCTCCAAGCGCATTCATGATATACCTTGGAATAAAAGGAAAAATAAAAGGTTTAGAACATCACAACTTAATGATAGAAAACGATTGGATGCAACACTTCAATGAAATCTTTGAAAACCCAGGCTGGCCAGAAAACCCTAGTTACTATGTGTGCATGCCTTCAAAAACAGAAAACGGTGTAGCACCAAAAGGACACGAAAACCTATTCATACTAGTACCAACAGCGCCAGGTTTAGATGATAATGATGTTATAAGAGAAAAATATGCTGAGAAGATATTAAACGAATTAGAAAAAAGAATAAACCAAAAACTAACAGATAAGATAGTAGTAAAAAAAATATATACTCAAAGAGACTTCAAAAAAGACTACAATGCATTTAAAGGAACAGCACTAGGACTTGCACAAACACTATTTCAAACAGCGCTATTTAGACCTAAAAACAAAAGCGGAAAAGTAAAAAACTTATACTACGTAGGACAATTTACAAATCCAGGGACAGGCGTTCCAATCACAATGATATCAGCGAAAATAGTAAAAAAACTTATAGAAAATGAATCAAACTGAATTATTTAAAAAAAGCAGTACCACTTATTT
>SKHC01000085.1 GCA_007117145.1 Candidatus Woesearchaeota archaeon | reverse complement strand
TAGCAAAAACTTTAGGACCTAAATTCAGTTTTTGAATGCATTCAAGAACATAAAATTCATTATCTAACCCAAGACCCTCTCTCAACTTAATTTTAATTACAAATCTTTTTTTACCATAAACAAGATAAATTATGCTTGCAGATCCACTGGCTAGTTTGTTAATCCTTTCAAAAGATATATTATTAGTCGACAGAATCTTTTTACATAGTAATTTCATACAAAATCTGAAACAGTTATCACTTAAAAAAGCTTTCTTAAATTGGATGCAGTGGTTAGTAAACCTACTTCTTTTGACTACACCCTAAAATAATTGAAATTAACACATATTATGAAAAAGTATGCAAAAAATATATAAATCGCTGTAAGTTCCTTTAATTATATTCTAAGTAAAAAAAACTTTTTTTAAAGGGGAATAATATGACTGAAGAACACATGTTAAAAACAGGAACTACAACTGTAGGAATTCTATGCAAAGATTGCGTGGTGCTTGCAGCTGACAAAAGAGCAACCGCAGGACATTTAATAGCAGACAAGCACGTAAACAAAGTCTTGAAGATTAACGAAAGACTAGCACTTACCATATCTGGAAGTGTATCTGACATACAACTCTTAGTTAAAGTTTTAAAAGCAGAACTTAAGATTAAAGAATTAAGATACGGAAGAATACCTGTAGTTAAAGAAGCAGCAAATCTTCTTGCAGGAATGCAATACAGACAAATTAGAAGCGTTCATGGAATAGGACATTTCTTAATTGGAGGATTTGACGAAAGTCCAAAACTATTTGACATATACGCTGACGGAAGCGTCATGGATGCAAAAGAAGGCGGATTCGTAGCAAGCGGAAGCGGAAGCACATTCGCATACGGTTTAATGGAAGATTCTTACAAGAAAGACATGACTGAAAAAGAAGGTGTAGAACTTGCAGAAAGAGCCGTACACACAGCACTAAAAAGAGATAGTGCAAGTGGACAAGGAGTAGACGTATTTGTAATAAACAAAGATGGAATAAAACAACTCCCAACAAAAAGAGTTAGTGAAGCACTTCACTAAAACATTATAATTTTAAAATAACCAAAAGGGGATTTTTTTGCCAACAGAAATAATAAAAGAAATATTAAAAGATATACCAGAAGGAAAAATCAGCGACGCTGTCTTCGAAGGAGCAAACATAGTACTTTACAGCAAAGACAAAGACTTCATAACAGATGACAAAGGACTAATTAAGAGCATAGTCTACAAGATTAAGAAAAGAATAGAACTCAGACCAGACCCTTCTATGTGCATTGACCAAGAGAAAGCAGAAGAAAAAATTAAAAAGATAATTGACGGAGAAGCAAAACTTGGACAAATCATATTCGACCCACAAAGAAGCATAGTTATAATAGAAGCAGAAAAGCCAGGAATGGCTATAGGAAAACAAGGAGAACTTTTAAACGAAATAAAAAAAGAAACATTCTGGGTTCCACAAGTTAAAAGAACTCCTCTGCTTAGAAGCCCTATCATTGAAAATATTAGAAAAGTATTGTATGAAAATTCAGATTATAGACGTAAATTCTTGCACAGAACAGGCGAGAGAATATATAGTGGGTGGCTTAGACAAAAAAAACAAGAATGGGTCAGAGTAAGTTACCTTGGAGGCGGAAGACAAGTTGGAAGAAGCTGTATGCTTTTGCAAACACCAGAGAGCAGAATACTACTTGACTGCGGAATCGATGTAGCAAGCACAGATGATGCTTACCCTTTCCTTGAAGCGCCAGAACTAAATATTCAAGAGCTAGACGCAGTAATTGTAAGTCACGCACACGTAGATCACTCAGGCCTTATACCATACCTTTACAGATTCGGATATAGAGGACCAGTTTACTGTACCCCTCCTACTAGAGATATCATGAGTCTGTTACAATTAGACATAGTAAAAATTCAAAGAGAAGAAGGAAAAGAACCAATTTACACCTCTGAAGAAGTCAGAGAAACCGTAAAACACACGATAACCTTAGACTACGAAGAAGTAACAGACGTAACACCTGACGTCAGAGTAACATTCTACAACGCAGGACACGCACTTGGAAGCTCAATGATACACTTACACATAGGAAACGGGCTTCACAACTTATTATACACTGGAGATATCAAATACGCAAAAACCAGACTACTCAGTCCAGCACAAACACAATTCCCAAGACTTGAAACACTGATGATTGAAGCAACGTATGGAGGAAGAGAAAACCTGCAAGAAACAGTTAAAGCACAAGACGAAGTACTTCAACAAATAGTTTTAGACACTGTGAAAAGGAAAGGGAAGATTTTGATGCCAACACTTGGAACTGGAAGAGGACAAGAAGTAGTAATGCTAATAGATAAAATGATAAGCCAAAAAATGATTCCTGAAATACCCGTATACATAGACGGAATGGTGTGGGACATCACAGCAATCTACACAGGTTACCCGGAATACTTAAACAACACAGTAAGAAGCCAAATATTTCACAAAGACAACAACCCCTTCCTAAAACCGAACGTGAAACAAGTTGGAAGCGCAAAAGAGCGAAAACAAATAATTGAAAGCGAAGAAAGCTGTGTTTTACTTGCAACAAGCGGAATGCTTACCGGAGGACCAAGTCTTGGCTACTTAAAAGCCCTAGGAGAAGACAAAAAACACAGCCTAGTATTTAGTTGCTACCAAGGAGAAGGAAGCCTTGGAAGAAGAATACAAAGAGGCGAAAGAGAATTCTTATTTAGAGAAGGCAACCGAGAAGAACAATTCGTCTTGAAAATGGACGTGCACAAAATAGAAATATCAGGACACGCAGACAGAAGAGAGCTTATGAGCTTTATTCAAAGACTCCAACCAAAACCAAAAAGAATTCTAGTAAACCACGGAGAAAGCGGAAGATGCCTAGAACTTGCAAGTGCAATACACAAACAATTTAGAATGGAAACCGACGCACCAAGAAACCTCGAAGTT
>SKHC01000047.1 GCA_007117145.1 Candidatus Woesearchaeota archaeon | reverse complement strand
ATTACCATGACTACAACGGTACTGATACCGAGATTTAATGCTGCTTTTTTATTCATAAAATTTACACCTCTTTAAATATAAATATAGAATACCCTTTTTTACACATTTAAATAGTTTATGTTTTCTTTACTCTATTATAGTCTTCTATAACTAAGTATCCGAAGTCTTCATCAGCTTTAACGCTATACAAATACCCGTTATTCAAATCAACAATTTTTCGTGCAAGTGATTCTCCTTCTTTATCCAAGCTAATGCCAATTAAACTAATAGTGATCTTATTATTTGTAGCAATGCCAATCTGTTCCAAAACTCTCTCCTGTGGTTTGCGACCAAGAGTTTGCACTGCGTCAGTAATTAAGACCAAGTGGTTATTTCCTTTTCCGTTAAACATCTCTATTGCTTTTTCAATACCAAGAGCGATATCAGTTTCTCCGTGAGTTCTAATCTTGTTCATACTGCGCAATAATAATTCAAAATCGTTAGTTAAACCAACACTAGTTTCAACTTTTCGTCCAAAAACCAATAGACCTGCCTTATCTTTATTTTCTAAAGCTTTAAACGCAAGAGCAATCCCTGCTCGTTTAGCCATCTTTATCTTTTGGCCTTTCATACTTCCGCTACAATCAATGCAATATAAAACGTTAAGTTTTCCTTTCGCTTGCCTTGTTGTGCTTATCAAGTCAGTACTTAGAATCTTGCGGTTTCCTCTTCTAATAGCGTGGTGAACAGTTTTTCGAACACTTATGTCTTTGTACCTGTCTCGTGTTTCATACTTTTTAAAATCCTTCACGTCACCGCGTAAATCAGTTTTTTTATTCTCAACATTGCCTTGCACTCCTCGGCTCTCAAGCACAGCTAATTCGTCTTGAAGCAAACTAAGTGCGCTGTATTCATAACCTTCGTCAGTTATACTTCCGTCTTTGTTTAGCAATCCTTCTTCTTTTAACCTTTCAATATTTTGTTGAATCTTGCTTTTCAGCTCTCTTTTAAATTCAGGTACAGTTATGTTTCTTTCAATAAAGCCAGGGTCATAAGAAGTAAGCTCGCGAATCATAGTTTCTCCGTATATCTTTTTAGCCGTTTTATAGTCTTTCACCATTTGCTCAAAGCTAAAATCAGGAGTGAAACTACTAACATTGTTGTTAATAGCATCATTTAATACGCGTGACCTATCAACTTTCTTTTCATCAACAGGGAGTACAGTGTGTTGAAGCTTGTCATCCCTATTATCTTTGCTAAGCTTTCCCGTTAATTCTTCTCCTTTTTCCTCTTTAGTTACGTCAACGGCGTTTTCTTCAACTTCAAGTGATGAGTCAAAGTTGTTAGGGACTATCACCTTGGTCTTCTACGTTTTCAAAAAAGTATTCACTAAACTGTTCTTTGACGTATTCGTTTGAGCTTTTAATATATTTTAAGCTAGGTTTTAATCTAATCCGATGACTTAAAACACTAATCATTGCGTTCAGTATATCTTTTGATTCGACTTTTTTTCTGTTTTCAAGGTATGCATTACTTTGACTTCGTTCATAAATCCCAATCGTTGCTCTGACACTTGGGTGTTTTTCTAAGTCTTTACTCTTTCTAAGTTTTCTTATGAAACTCACAAGTTTTGTTAGCAATTCCTCTGGGAAATCAACCAATTTTTTTCCTCTAAGCAAAACGATTTTTCTTTCAATATCAAGTGTTTCAGGAGGATTCATGTAGATAAGGTCGAATCGGTCCAAAAAAACATCACTTAAAGGCTCAGTGCTAGCTTCTTCGGGGTTCATCGTTCCAATGAAAATAAAGTCAGCGTTAAAGTCTATATCGTAGCTTCCAATAGTAACTCTTCCTTCTTCAAGCACTTGCAGTAAAGTGTTTTGTAATTTCTCTGAGCACCTGTTAACTTCGTCAAAGAAAAGTATTCCTCCGTCAGCTTTAAAGATTTTTCCAGGTATAAATGCTTCAGTGCTCATAGCTCCAAATTTTAATGCTTTAGCAGGGTCAATATCTCCAATTAAGTCTTCAGCTGTAAGATCTGGGCTTCCTTGAATTCTAACGAAAGGTGCTTTCTTTTTCTTCTTATCTAAAACAATGTCTGGTAAAATATTGGCAACTCCTTTTACCAAAGTAGTTTTTCCAATCCCTGGTTGTCCAACGAGGATGGTGTGTCTTCTCATAAGTATTGCTGATTTTAACTGTTTTTTTACTTCGTCTTGTCCTAGAACTTCTTTTATGTCTTGTTTAACAATATTTTTTTCAAAATCCATGCTTAACCAATAATACTATTCTATTTTTAATATTTGTGTATGTGAAATCGCTTAAAATTCAAAAGCTTTATATATTGCTAGATTTATTTAGACTATTAAATACATGTTTATTTATTAAAAATTAGAGGTGAACAAATAAATGATTTCGTTTAGAAAAAAAGGTCAAGCGGCTTTAGAATTTTTAACCACGTATGGTTGGGCTTTCTTAGTTATTCTCGTTATGATTTCAGCACTTGGATACTTCGGTATATTAAACCCTGATAGGTTCTTGCCTGAAAGGTGTAACGTGGGTCCAGAGTTTGCGTGTGTTGAGTATGGGGTTTACGATCGTGATACAAATAATTTCGTGTTGATAATTACAAACAATGTTGGTCAAACTATTGACAATATGAGTGTTCAAGCTGTACAAGTTAGAACTGTTATTACAAATGACACAAACGTTATGAATTGTAATGTTACAGGTGGTGGCGGCACTACTTTGGTAACTCCAACAACTCCTGTTAGAGCTGGGGAGAATATCCAAGTAGCGTGTGATTTTAATCAAACACTTCGTGCTCAATTCGGGGCTGTTGGTTCCAAGGTTAGGGTTGACTTAGATATTCAGTACAAGCCACTTGGTTTAACATTGCCAAGGCCTATAGCTGCGCAAGTATACGCTACATTACAATCAGGATAAGCACATTTCTTTTTTTTTCTTTTTTTTTCGTAATGTTTTTATAGCATTTCTTTCTTTCTGTTTCTAATCATGTCAAAAAATATTGTTTCAAAAGAACTAGAGAT
>SKHC01000036.1 GCA_007117145.1 Candidatus Woesearchaeota archaeon | reverse complement strand
CACCATTATATAAAAGACCAATACCTAAAGAAATCTTAGTTTCAGATGAGTTTTGGGAGACACAAGAAAACAAAAATAATTTAGAGAAATACCTAGAAAAACTATCAAATCAAAAAGTGAAAATCATAAAACCATTAAGAGGAGATAAAAAAGCGTTGATAGATTTAGCACTGAAAAATCAAGAAAACCTAGCATACCTTCAATTAAACGTTTTAAAACAAAAATTAGACCTAAACAAAATCCCTAAAGTGATAGAGTGTTTCGATGCGTCAAACCTTCAAAGCAACTACATAACAGCTGCGATGGTACAATACAAAGATGGTCAGAAAAGTCAGTTTAGAAAATACAAGATAAAAACAACCAAGACACAAGATGATTACAAAGCACTCAGCGAAGCCATAAAAAGAAGACTAGAAAGATTATTACAAGAAAATGCAAGGCTCCCAGACCTAATAATTGTAGATGGAGGGTTAGGCCAGCTAACCACAGCTCAAAAAGTAGTAGCTCAATTAAACCTTAAAGAAGAAGTAGAAGTTGTAAGCCTTGCAAAAAAAGATGAGATAATATTTAATTCAAACAAATTACAAGTGAAACTAGATAAAAACAAAGAGCCAATGCTATTTATCAGAAGCATAAGAGATGCAACTCACAGACTCGCAATAACTTATAATCGGCAACTTAGGAAAATGCATTTGAAAAGTCAAACGAAGAAATTCAAGTAAAAAACAAATTATATAAACAAATAAACCAAAGAAACAATATGTACGTTCAAGTCGTTCGGAAAGGTTGTCCAATCTGTGAAAGTGACGCAGCAGGTAACAGAAAAAGTTTATACCTTTGCCTAAACTGCAATATTGCTTTTAAATTCAAGCAGTTAAATTCTAAAAAAATATCCAAGATAATTACAGATAACGATAAATTAAACTGGGCAAACAATAAATCTTAAATAATCAAACAAACCCCCAACTATAAGGAGGTAGTTAAATGAAAGAATTAAACAAAGATAATTTTCAAACTGAGATAAGCAAAGGTAATACAATAGTAGATTTTTGGGCGCCATGGTGTGGACCATGTAAAATGCTAGGGCCAATATTTGAAGAGTTAAGCGAAGAAGTTAAACAAGTTAATTTTGCAAAAGTTAACGTAGATGACAACCAAGATATAAGCATGCAAGCTCAAGTAAGAGGAATTCCTACAATGGTCTTGTACAAAGATGGTTCAGAGCTTACAAGAATAGTTGGTTTCTTGCCAAAAGACCAGTTAAAATCTAAAATAGAAGAGGCGTTCAATTAGATGTTTATTCACAACATTGACCCAGTATTGTTTAGCATAGCAGGATTGCAAATAAGATACTATGGGTTAGTGTACTTTTTAGGTTTTATTTTCTTATACTTCTACCTAAAAAGAATGTCAGAGCAAGGCAAGATAAAAAATTTTTCAGCTGAAAAACTAGACGCGTTCCTAGTTTACATGTTACTTGGTATGCTCATAGGTAGCAGAATATTCGTCTACGTTTTCTGGTACCCCCAACTACTAGCTCAAGACCCTTTAATATTGTTCAAAATATGGCAGGGAGGTATGAGCTTTCACGGAGGACTCACAGGCGCAATAATAGCAGGTTACTTGTTTTCTAAAAAATACAACGTCAACTTCTACACACTAGCAGATTACACAACAATACCTGCGGCACTATTTTTGTTCCTTGGAAGAATAGCGAACTTCATAAACGCAGAACTCGTAGGTACAATAACAGATAAGCCTTGGTGCACAGTCTTCCCAGGATACGATGGATGTAGGCACCCATACCAAATATATGAAGGGTTAAAAAACTTAGGGTTATTCTTTGGTTTACTATATGCGAGTACAAAGAACCTTCCTAAAGGATTAATGTTTTTCTCATTCATATTCCTATACAACTTTTTAAGATTCTTCATAGACTTCTTTAGAGATGAGCCAACACTCATAATAAGTGTGGGTCAAGCAATAAGTTTAGTATTTGTGGTGGTAAGCGCTTATTTCTTGATAACAAAATACAAAATCTTTAAATAATCAGGAAAAGAAAAGTAGTGTTATGAAACTTAAAACTCCAATAATCATAATAAATTTCAAAGCTTACAAGGAAAGCACAGCTAAAAAAGCCTTAATTCTTGCTCAAAAAATTGAGAGCGCTGCAAAGAAACACAAAGCAAATGTTGCAATCGCAGTTCAGCCAACAGACTTACTTCTAATTTCCAGTCATGTTAAAATCCCGGTGTTAGCTCAGCACTTAGACATACAAGGTCAAGGAGCTGCCACAGGTAAAGTTACAATAGAGGCAGTAAAGGCAGCAGGAGCTGTAGGTACACTGATAAATCATTCAGAGTACCATGTTCCTTCTAGTCACGTAGGAGAAGTTGTGAGGCTTTGTAAAAAACATAAGATGACAAGTGTTGTTTGCGCTCCAAACAGTGCTCAAGCAGCAAAACTTGCAGGGTATAAGCCTGATTTCATCGCAGTTGAGCCACCTGAGCTTATAGGTGGCAGTGTTTCAGTTACCACAGCTAATCCTAAGATTATATCCGATACAGTAAGTAAAGTTTACAAGACAGCAAGATTAAACATACTTTGTGGTGCTGGTGTAAATACAACTCAAGACGTTCAAACTTCTTTGCAACTTGGAACAAAAGGTGTTTTGCTTGCAAGTGGAGTTGTAAAAAGTAAAGATCCCTTCAAAGAAATGGAAGAGTTAATCAAAGGCCTAAAATCTTAAGTATTTAGATTGTTCTAAGTGTTTACAGTAAATATCCTTGTTCTGCCATATTGATCATCAGCTAAACTAATACTAACATTAAAAACGTGTTGCTCTCCTGGAGATAATTCACTTGTGTCAACTATTATGAGTCCTACTTCTCTATCTCCTCCACCAACTCTAATCTCCGGCAATACTGTAATACAATTACAAGAATCAAACCAATCAACTACGTGTTCAACTTTAACACCAAAACTGTATTCAGTACTATGAATATTATTAACAGCAAAATATAGTCTTACATTATCATCTCTTCCTCTAGGAGATACACTTGTTTCAGGCAAGAATACTAAGCTTCCGTCTGTGAATTGTCTAAGTGTTTGTTCTCTTG
>SKHC01000018.1 GCA_007117145.1 Candidatus Woesearchaeota archaeon | reverse complement strand
GCTTTTGATTTCGTCTTTCAATTTTTTTATTTGGATATAATGGGCGATTAAGTCATTGTAATGTTCTTTTTTTTCAAATTCAAATCTGCCAGGGTATTGGTCGAAGTACACTCTCATATGTTTGTATGAGTTTACTGCTTTTCTCAAGTCTTTTTTTTTGATAGCAAAATATAATTCTTGTCCTTCAAATTCAAATTTCTTGTCTAATTCATCCTTTAATTGGTAGTCTTTTTTTAGTCTTAGTTTTTGTTTGTCTTCCTTTTCTTTTTCGTACTCTGAAAATACTGTTATTTTCGCATTTTTTTGGTTTAGTTGATCGCTTTCTTCTAGTTGTTTTATGATTTTTCCAAGACTGTTATGCCATGTGGTTTTATCTAAATAATATCTAGTGAGCTCTACAAGCTCTTGAATTTTATTAAGCGTCAAATCTTTATACACATCTTGGCTAGACAAGTTGTTGTATTCTGCCACCATTTTTTTAAGAATTTGAGTTGCTCCACTCAGATCATGTCTTTTCAGAGCTTCTCTGAAGTCATTTGTTTTATCTTTATAATCAGTTTTAACAAGTTTGGCTTGCATTTCTAAGAACTCAATTATGTCTTGTTCTAAGAATTTGTCTAAGACTAAAGTTCCTTTGTTCACAGTTCAGCCACCCTCTTCTTATATTTCTCCCATAATTCATCAGTGTTGTATAAGTGTCTTTTCTTTGCTTCTTTGACAAAAAAGTTTTTGTGAGTTTCAATTATATTCATAATATAATTCTTCCAATTATACTCTTTTATTGATAAATCTTCACCGCCTTCATATTGAAATTCTCGTTTGAAGTCGTTCAAATCCTTTGATTTCTCATTTTCTATTAAGAACAAGTATGGGGTTGTGAGTTTATATTCTATCCCTACAATTTTTTCTTCAATTAAGAATTCTGCCCAGCTTTGAATCGTTTGAGGCGTTGTGTTTAGCACTTGTGCTAACTCGTTGACACTAGTTGCTTTGTGATACTTTAAGTACTTTACAAGTTGATCCACCCCTGTTTCAATTGTGACTTTCGAGTCAGCCATGATTCATTTTACCTCTTTTTTTACTATATTATTTTAAATTAGTATTATATAAACCCTTTGTTTAAGGACAACTCCAGCTAGTTCTATGTTGTGTGTTATTTGTGTAGTCTGCAAGACTTTCAGTGATTATAACTCCATCTATTCCTTCATTTAACATTATGTCTGTGGTAGTTCTCTCTTCCAGACTTGCCGTGCTGAAATCAAATTTCACTAAATCACTTGTTGGACAGTTTTCTTGCCAGAAATAAAAGTCTATGTGAGGATATTCAACGTATCCGTCAGTCAAATTATTAGGGTCTACAATAGAGAGTATTCCGTGTTGTCCTGGTGTGAAGTTGCCTGCGAGTCTATCTAAGAATTTCACTCCTTGGTTGTGAGGCATGTACGCTCCGTATTTAATGAAATCGTTTAAATCATTTGGTTCGTAGAGCCACCGACCTGTGGCTTTACCTCCTCTAAATATCTGTTGAGAGTAGGAATCACTTCTTGAAGTGTTCACCTCGTAAACGACATCTCTAAAGCCTATTATGCTAATTCTTCCTCGGCTTTGTCTTTGCAGGCTCCAATTAGCGTAGCCATCTCCAGCATTTACGTTATAAGTTGCAGTTACGTCTACAAACCACGGGCTAGTTTGAGTAACACTTAATTCGATGTTTGTGAATTCAACGTATATATTCAATTTTTCCGAGCTTAAATTGGTTAAGTATTCTAAGTTGTAAAATAAGTGGGATTCATTCTCGCATTCATATTCGCCAAAGTTGTGGGTGAAGTTGCCAAGATACATGCAGTTTACAAGCTCTTGTGTGTAGTTTTCTATGAATTGGTCAGTTGTAATGCTAATATTTATGGTTCTCTCTATCGCGCTTTGCCCTGTCAAAATCAAAGTATTTGTCATGTACGTGTCAATTTGGCTTAGGAAATAGTTTGTATTTCTAACTTTTATCTCTGCCACATCTAATTCTATGTCTATTGGGTTTCTGTAGAGAAACAAATAGGTTGACATCACAATAAACGTAAATATCACTACAACACTAGTAAAGACTATCGCTTTTTTATTTAGTTCCATATAGTCACCGTCGTCACATTTGGTCCTCTGACACTATCGTTGTGTACGTAATGAGTTATGAAATGCATACTCAAATTTATAATTGGGTTTATAACGTTTCTGTCATCAATATAAATTGTTTCATCATCAATTGATATGCTAACCCCTCTACTTTCAGGCAGAGTTCCTAAAATAATGTTGTTTGTAAAGTTTTCAAGCTTTGCAAACTCTCCTTCTACGTATAAGTTGTGTATGTGCTCGTGTACTTGTAGATTGCCAACTCCTTCTACGTCAACGTTGTATGGATATATTATGAAACTCACTTTGGACATCTCTGTAATAGTTAAAAAGTCTACCAAGTTGCTAAGATGTCTGGTGGTGTCTTGAACCATGGGTGTTTCAATGTTTATATTGAAGATTAATACGATTGTAAATGCTAGCATTAAGCCTGCAATTAACGTGTCTAGTGTAAAAAACAGGGCACCTCTTTTGTTCATACATACATATTATAAAGTATTCATATAAAAATTTATGTGATTTTAATCAGTTTTATACACTATAATTTTAGCAGTTACTTGGTCATCATCTAGTATTCTTACGTAGTCTCTTGTGATAAGATCTGAGACGTTTCCGCTTATTTGTAGTTGTGGTCTTTCAACAAAGGTTTTTATTCCGGTGCAACATTGAATTGTGGTCACGTGTGTTTCGTTGTGCCGTGCAACTGTTATTCTTGAGCCTGCTACCCTTCCATCACAAAGAGTTGATGCGTTTACAGTTATATTATCTTGGTCCATTCGTTCCACTTCAATTTCTTGGTCGAATACACATCCTGATTCTCCTTCACAAATAGATCTACATATATCTTGACCAGCTACGCTTTCCATTGAACACTGAGGGTCTTCTTTACAAGCTGCAGGTCTCATCGGACAATCAACTATGTTTTCATTTCTAATAAGAAGTGTTTGTCCTTCATAAGGCTCATAGTGAGCTTTTAGACAAGTATAGTTAAAGTATCCTCTTGCTGCATCTGTAATTTGATAAGCTCCTTCAGCGTCGGTTTGAACTTGAAACTCTTGATTACTATTGGGGTTGCTTGCTCTAAAAACTATTAACGCGGTAGCAACTCCTTCTCCACTTACGTTGTTGAATAAAACTCCTCTTACAGTTGTTCGACAGTCAGGGTCTGGACAATTATAGCAACCTGCAGTTTTTGGAACATTTTGGCATACAGCTCTTAAAGCAGTGTATTCTCCTGTAGGAGTTGGATTTGAACATGTTACACTTGAACTTACCCAGTTATTTCCATCTAATTCTTCAATTTCTTGGCAGTCTCCACTAATTTCTGCGCAAGCTAAATTTCCGCTGTTGTAAATCACAGGTTCGTTGTATACGTTGATTCTAGTGTTGTCTGTTCTCATCAGAACAATCGTTCTATTAATAATAGTTTCTGTCTCATTGCTTGCGAAGTCTTCTGGGCACACACCATCTTGCAGTCCACATATAAAGCAGTTCTCGCAAAGTTGCACTGCTCCGTAGCCAGCATTAGTTATTGGCGTTCCGCAAGCTTCTAAGTCTGGGTTACATGTTATTTGTCCGCTTACGAAAGAAACAGCACTAATAATTCCAAGAATAAACACAAACAAGTATAAATACCGACTCACCATCATTTAAACTAAACAATTTAGGTATTTATATATTTTTTTGAATTCGCAAAAGCTTTTTAATGCAAAGCTTACTACAAAGAGTCTATGTCTAATGATGAAAGAATAAAGGAGTTAGAGGATTTAATTGCTAATTCTCAGTATAATAAGAGAACTCAAAAAGCCATAGGGTTATACAAAGCTCAACTTGCAAAGCTTAAGGAAAAAGAGTTTTCTAGGTCGAAGTCTAGTGGGGGGGAAGGTTACAACGTAAGAAAAACAGGTGATGGCACAGTTGCTCTTTTAGGTTTTCCAAGCGTTGGTAAAAGTACTCTTTTAAACAGCTTAACAGATGCCGAAAGCGAAGTTGGTCATTATGCATTCACAACACTTACAGTTATTCCAGGTATTTTAGAGTATAATCATGCAAAAATCCAAGTTTTAGATGTTCCTGGAATAGTTCATGGAGCTGCAAGTGGTAAAGGTAGAGGTACAGAGGTGTTAAGTGTTCTAAGAAGCGCTGATTTAATCTTAATACTAATAGATGTTCAATTACCTCAGCATCATGATGCGTTGAAAAAAGAGTTGTTTGAGTCAGGTATAAGAATAAATAAGGCGGTGCCTGATGTCAAAATTAAAAAAACCTCGAAAGACGGAATCAAAATAGGTAGAACTGTTAGAACACCTCATCTTGATGATGATACAATATCTAGCATACTTAGAACATTTAGGATAAACAATGCAGACGTTATAATAAGAACCAAGATAGATGTAGATGATTTCATAGATTGCATTGAGGCAAACAAAGTATACATTCCAGCCATCACAATTTTGAACAAAGTAGACCTTGCAACTAAAGAGCAATTGGAAAAAGTTGAGAAAATGGTAAAGCCAGATCTTAAAATAAGCGCTGAGAAAAAAGATAATATAGAAGAGCTAAAAGAGTTAATCTTCGATAAATTAAACTTAATAAGAATATACATGAAAGAGCCAGGAAAAGAGCCTGACTTAAAAGAGCCTTTAATTATAACAAAAGACAGCACGGTGGAGGATGTTTGCTCAAAGCTTCACAGAGACTTCGTCCAAAAATTTAAGTATTGCAGGGTTTGGGGTGATAGTGCTAAGTTTCCTGGACAAAGACACAGTCTAAGACACATTTTAAAAGACAATGACATTTTAGAACTTAGCATACGATAACTTTAAAAATTATTAAATTAACAAAACTAAACATGGCAGAGGAAAAATTTGATTTCAATGAAACACTAGATTCTTTAAAACAGTATTTTGAGGAGTTAGAAATAGAAGGAATCATAGGTTGGATTTGTTTAGTTTTAGGAATTATACTGCTTGCCGTTGGAGTAATTCTTTAAAAAAATTTAAATAAATTAGGACACCACTAAAGCATATGAGTTTAGATAAGAATATTATTGGGATAGCTGCAGTTGCACAAAACGGTGTTATAGGTATTAAAGAAGAAAATGAAATGCCTTGGAGATGTGGAGAATATGTATCACATCCTTTCTGGAATAACTTTAAAGACAAACAATCTTTTAGACCTAATGACATGAAGCATTTTGAAGATACAACTATGGGTAACGTGGTTATAATGGGAAGAAAAACGTGGGATTCCATTCCTGAAAAGTATCGTCCTTTAAAGGAAAGAGAAAATATTATTTTAAGCAGGAGAGAACAGTTTTCTGGGGAAGGATTCTCTTTTTATAGTTCGAAAGAGGGTGTGTTAGATTTTATTAAAAAACAGGATAAAAAAATATTTGTTATGGGAGGAGAAAACATATATAGGATGTTTATGCCTGAGATGAACGGGCTTATTATCACAAGATTGCATAAAGATTTTGAAGGGGATGTTTATTTTCCTAATATGGATTTGTGGACTTTAACTAATAGAAAACCATTGGGAAACGCGGATTCTGAGTTAGCTTCCTTGGAGTACTATGTTAAAAAGTAGGTTGAGCTTCTAGAAGCCAGATAATATTTGATTTGAGAAAAATAGTGGTATCTATGCTGAAAAAACAATAATCTTATATACTACTAAAAAAAGTAAAAGGATATGGGTCAACAAGAAGTGTATGATTTTCTTTGTAAAAATAAAGATAAGTGGTTTACTTCAAGAGATATAAGTCAAGCTTTAAACGTAAGCATTGGCTCAGTTACGATGTCACTTAAAAAACTAAGGAAGACTAATCTTATCAAGTATAAAAACACAGGTAAAAGAAACACTTATTGGTACAGAGTAGATAGTTAGAGCACAATCTTTATATAATAATATGATAAACCATAACTTATGATAACTGTTAAGCTTCCAGACGATTCTAAGATTAAACTTGAAAAAAATTCTACAGGTTTTGATTTAGCAAATAAGATAAGTGAAGGCCTTGCAAGAAATGCGACAGCGATAGAAGTAAATGGTGAAGTAGTTGATTTAACTAAACCGCTTCCAGATAATTCAAAAGTTAGAATTCTAACCTTTAGAGATGATGAAGGTCAAGAAGTTTTTTGGCACAGTTCAGCTCACTTAATGGCTCAAGCAATTTTAAGAGTGTTCCCTGAAGCCAAACTCACAATAGGTCCGGTAGTTGAAGGTGGTTTTTACTACGACGTAGATCATCCTCCATTCAAGGAAGAAGAACTTAAAAAGATAGAAGATGAGATGAAGAAAATTCAAAAAGAAGATTTAAAGATAACAAGAAAAGAGCTCTCAACAAAAAAAGCTCTGCAATTATTTAAAGATAACAAGTACAAGCAAGAAATCATAAAAAACATAGAAGAATTTGGAGAGGGAAAAACTGATAAGTCAGACACCGTTAGTTTATACGAGCAAGGTGAATTCGTTGATTTATGTCGTGGACCTCACCTTCCAAGAACAGGTATGATAAAAGCATTCAAGCTCACTAAGATAAGTGGTGCTTATTGGAGAGCTGATTCTAAAAACAAACAACTTCAGAGAATTTACGGAGTTAGTTTCCCTGATAAAAAGCAGTTAAAAGAGTACTTAGCAAGAATAGAAGAAGCCGAGAAAAGAGATCATAGAAAGTTAATGAAAGAATTAGACTTGGTGATGCTACACGAGTACAGCCCGGGAGCTCCTTTCTTTTTGGAAAAAGGTACAATTATTTACAATTTACTAGTTAACTTAGTAAGAGAAGAATACGTTAAAAGAGGTTATAAGGAAGTGATAACGCCTCAGGTTTTTAACAAGAAGCTTTGGGAGATTAGTGGTCATTGGGAGCATTACCATGATGACATGTTCAATTTCAAAGTAGAAAATCAAGATAGTGCGATAAAACCTATGAATTGTCCAAGTCACTGTCTTATATACAAAAGAGATACAGTGAGTTATAAGGATTTGCCTTTGAGAATCGCTGATTTCGGGGTTCTTCATAGAAACGAGTTATCAGGTACTCTTTCAGGATTAACAAGAGTTAGAAAGTTCAGTCAGGATGACGCACACATATTCTGTACGTTAGATCAAATAGAATCTGAGATAACAGACGTTTTAAGTTTCATAAAATATCTTTGGGAGGATGTTTTTCAAATAAAATTAGAGTATTACCTATCTACTAAGCCTGATGATGCTATGGGAGATGTTCAAATTTGGCAAAAAGCCGAGGAGATACTTCACAAAGCTCTTCAAAAACTTAAAATTCCTTATTCTGTGAAAGAAGGGGGTGGAGCGTTTTACGGTCCAAAAATAGACATTGACTTGGAGGATGCTCTTGGGAGAAAATGGCAGTGCCCTACAATTCAGCTAGATTTTAACTTGCCTGAAAGATTCGAGTTAACATACGAGGGTAGTGATGGGAAAAAGCACAGGCCGGTTATGATACACAGGGCGATTTTTGGAAGTTTAGAAAGATTCATAGCTATATTAATAGAGCATTATGCAGGCAAATTCCCTCTGTGGCTTAGCCCAGTTCAAGTTAAAGTCTTAACACTAGCTGATAGGCACAATGATTATGCTAACTCAATAATAAAGTACTTCAAAGAGCACGGTATAAGAGTTCAACCTGATTTTAGAAGTGAGACTATTTCAAAAAAGGTTAGAGATGCACAGCTTGAAAAAATCAACTACATATTAGTGGTTGGGGATAAAGAAGTTGAAAATCAGACAGTTACCACTAGAACACGGGACGGAAACGTTGTCGGTTCTAAAAAGTACGACTTGTTTTGTAAAGATTTAGTTGATGAAATTAAATTAAAAAAATAAGCTTTATTTTTTAGAAGATTCTTCCTCGAAAGCTTTTTCGTATGCTTCGTCACCTTCACTCGAGTCTTTTTTATCATCTTTTAACTCGTTGTATCCTTTCATGAAGGCTTCTTCTTCAGGGCTTATCTCATCGTTTTCAACTAAGTCTTCAGTAGCATCGTCGTCGTATACTTCCTCAAAATTTTGTTCATCATCTGCCATACTACTTTTCGCAATCTTCGGGTTTAAATATTTTTCTGTGCATAACGTTTTTATATTCATTATACCTTCTATTAAAGTATGGGCTTTACAAGAATTACAATTATTCGAACAGAAAGGGCAGGTTATTCAGGTATAAATGAGAGATTAAAGTGGTTTGGAGCCAGCCTTGGCCTTTTCAATCTTAGAGATAAAGATAGTAGTTGTTTTAGGATATTCATAGTTTTACTTGAGGATTTGAAAAAGAAAGACACGGGGCTTAGCAGTGATGACATCGCAGTAAAGACACTGCTTAGCAGAGGTACAGTTGTTCATCATCTAAATAAGTTGATGGAGTCGGGCATCGTGGTAAGCGTTGGTAACAGGTACTTTTTGAAAGTAGACACATTAGAGGAATTAGTTGATGCAGTAGAGCAAGATCTCTTGAAAAGTTTGCAGAATTTAAGAAAAGTGGGCAGGGATTTAGATAAGAATTTGGGGTTACAATGAAGTTACCATTTGAAGAAGCAAAAAGAGAAGTACTCTTAAAACATGAAAGTCAAACAGATAATTCTAAAGGTAGAATTCCTGGAAGTGAAACAATTGCAGAGTTACTAGAAAGAGGAATATTAATACTTGATAAACCACCAGGACCTACAAGTCACGTTGCTGTCGATTACTTAAAAAAAGTGTTGAAAATTAAAAAAGCAGGGCATTCAGGAACACTAGATCCTCAAGTAACAGGAGTTCTTCCAACAGCTCTTGGCAAAGCTACAAGGATAACTCATTCATTGTTAACAGCAGGTAAAGAATACGTGTGTTTGATGCACCTTCACAAAGATGTTCCAAATCAAGAATTAGAAGAGGTTTTAAAAGAGTTCACAGGAGAAATAACACAGCTTCCTCCAAAGAAAAGCGCAGTTAAAAGACAAAACAGAAAACGAACAATATACTACATTGAACTGCTTGAAAGACAAGGTCAAGACGTTCTTTTCAAAGTTGGTTGTCAAGCAGGAACATATATTAGAAAACTAGTTCATGACATCGGGTTAAAACTTGGTTGTGGTGCACACATGGCAGAGCTTAGAAGAACAAAAGCAGGGCCTTTCAGTGAAGATGTAAGCCATACACTGCAAGACATAGCTGATGCAAAGTATTACTATGATAACAAAAAACCAGAGCAGATAAAAGCGATGCTTTTCCCAATAGAGAAAGGAGTTGAACACTTAAATAAAATATGGGTTCATGACGGGGCAGTATCAACTCTGTGCATGGGTGCTAGTTTGAAAAGCCCTGGAGTATGCAAGTTTCATTCAAACATAAAACCAAACGACGTAGTAGCAGTTATGACATTAAAAGATGAGTTAGTCATGGTTGCAGAATCTAAGATGAACAGTCAAGACATTTTAACTTCAAAGAAAGGTGTTGTTTGCATTCCAAAACAAGTGTTCATGGAACCAGGTACGTATTAGTCATCGACTGTAAATAGCTTCGAGTCTTTCACTTTGAAAATTCCAATTCTAGCTCCACTATCAAGCCATCCGTGAGCGTAGTTTAATGCGCCAAAAGCTAGTACGTAATCATTTTTTTCTTTGAAATACTTTGCATCTTCAAAGTAACTTTGAGCCATGTTAAAAAAGTCTTTAGCTATTTCAATTCTTTCTTCGTCGAATTTATCTTTAGCCATTTCAAGCGCTTTACTTGTGACTTCAAAGTACTTAGCAAGTTTTTCATCAGTTATTTCTCTCATACCCTTGTTTTTTTAAGTAAAGTATATAAATGTATTTCTATTAATACTAGTTATGGAATTTCCTCAAACACATTTCAAATACGACTCGTCTAATTTTAGAAGGTTTTTATCAATTCAAAACGAAGTTTTAACAAGCTACTCTCAAAATCCAAGAAATCTTTTGGAAAACATAGAAAAACCAGCCAAGGTCTATATTTGTGGTATGGGGGGTAGTGGTATAGCTGCTGACTTATTGAAAGTGTACTTAAAAGAAGAGTTAGAAATTATAAGTGTTCGAGATTATTCACTTCCAGTTGAAGTTAAAAAGAAAGACTTAGTGATTTTAAGTAGTTATTCAGGAAACACTGAGGAAGCTATTAGTTGTTATAGGCATGCAAGAAGGATTGGTTGTCAAATCCTAATACACACAAGTGGAGGAAAGTTAGAAGACATAGCAAAGCAAGCAAACATTCCTGTCATATATTTGAGTAAAGGTTATCCTCCAAGGTGCGCTTTAGCTGCAAGTTTCTTTTTGCTACTTAGAGTTTTAGAAGAGCTTGGCATTGTTTCGAAAAAGAAAGATGAGGTTGATGAGTTAATTAATTTTTTGAATAAAACTGATTTCATGGCTTTAAGCATTGGGTTAAGTGAGAAACTCGTTGGAAAAATTCCTTTAATATATACCTCTGTTAATTATGGTAGCGTTGCATTTAGGTGGAAAACCCAGTTTAATGAGAATGCTAAAACTCAAGCGTTTGCAAATATTTTCCCTGAGTTAAATCATAACGAGCTTGAAAGCTTTAAGTTCAACAAGGAATTGTTTCACGTGGTAATACTTAGTTTTGATGATGATATAAGTCGTATGAAGAAACGTATGACAAATACTAAAGGTGCTTTGACAACTAACGGGGTTAGTGTGACTGAGTTAAACATTAAAGGTCGCAAGTTAAACAAGTTATTTAGCAGTGTGTTGCTTGGTGATTGGGTTTCTTATCTTTTAGCGTTAAGGTTAGAAGTTGATCCTTACCCTGTTGAGGTTATTGAGCGTTTCAAGCGCTCCATGGGGCCTTTCATATAAAGTTTTTTAAACAGTTTTTTATTTCTAAATGTGTGTGTTCGTGCCCGATTGGTGTAGTTGGATATCATATAGCCCTGCGGAGGCTGTGACCCGGGTTCAAATCCCGGATTGGGCGTATCTCTAGCCTACTCACTTTAGCAGGTTCAATGGAGTGTTTTATTTTCTTTGGTTTTTCTTGTTTTGATGCGTTTTTCCGAATTCTTCTTTTAAATTTGTTCTAATTCGTGATATTTGCTACAATTTGTTGTTTTATATAAGGGGTCTACAAAAACAGTTATTTGTAGACATTCAAAAGAAAATATTTAAATATGTGGTCACCTTACTTGGTTATATGTATGTAGAAAAAAGAAATAATGATGGAAAAATAAAGTATTATTTAACTCATTCTTACAGAGAAGGAGATAAAGTTCACAAGTTTAGAAAATATTTAGGTCAAGATTTATCTAAAGAAAAATTAGGGGAAAGAAAAAGTATTGCTGAAAAACTTATATTGGAAGAGATTCATAAATATAATATTTTATCAGATCCTTTAAAAATAGAACTTACAAAAGAAGAAATTAATGAAATTGAAGAATTAGAAAAAAATATTCCTTTAAAAATAAGTCATTTGTCTGAACAAAATTGGAAAGCATTTTCTAAAATATTTACATATAACACTAATGCTATTGAAGGAAGTTTACTCAGTAAAAAAG
>SKHC01000084.1 GCA_007117145.1 Candidatus Woesearchaeota archaeon | reverse complement strand
TTTTCTTCATTTTTTATACCTCCTAAAGCTTATTAAGCTATTCTTCTTATTCTCAAGTTGTTGTTAACTGTCGTCTCATAACCATACCAAAGTTCCATTCTCAGTGGAGTTACGTAAGCACTTCCAATAACGCCTCTCTCTGCAAAATTATACGTGCAAGTGAACCTTCCCACACCATCATGAAGTCTGATTATTCTTTGACTACAGTCAATGAACCAATCATCTATCATCACAAAACCAACGTAAATAACATCGTGATGGTTTCTTCCCGTGGGCGTTTCAGGGAAATAAGGACTACATCTCTCTAAGCTTCCAACTTCCCAAACTCGACCACCGCCAACGTTTCTGACTTCAAAATCCATAATAACGCTTCTTCCAGTGTTTCTTTGACTAACTCTTGTTACTGCAACAGGTGCTCCTTGGCTTCCAAGACTTAAATCTTGGTTAGCTCTGCAAACACCTCTATCTCCGCTGAACGGATTCGGATCAACACATATTTGAGGACTTACAAACGTTGTGTATGCATAACAATTAGTAACTCTATAAGGCTGAACTATCTCATCGATACCACTTGGCCAAGAACCAGTCATAGCAACAAGGAATTGCTTGTAATCATCTCCTCCCCCCGGATAATCAGGATTATCTCCATGCAATGCATAAGTCATACCATTTAAACTTTCAAAATCTAAAAAGCTAACAACAATGCTCATAAGTAATTTTCCATGATATAGTGCGTTAAGAGTGAAACCATCGTATGCCACATTAAATCCGAAATGACCATCAGTATACTGGAAATTTAGACGAAGATCTTCTGGAAGCCAATCAATACCAAAAGCATCACTTATTTTGTTTGTATCTAAAGTACCTCTATAAGTTCCTCCAGAGCTAGTAACGTCAAATCCATAACACTGAACAGTGAAATAAGGCACTGGACCAAAACTGCCTAAGTTAATACCACAATTATCACCAAGACCTGTAACACTTATTGGAAGCCTAGTTCCATCATCATAAATCCTATCAACTTTGAAAGTTGGACCAAAACCTGATAAGAAAACACCTCCATACGAATCGCTTGCACCCCTATTGTGGACCCTTACATTTATTGGAACAGCATTTCCATCTGTAATATTAGCATCAGCACTTCTGTAGTAAAGCATATGAGGAGGTCTATCAAGCAGTATATCAACTCCTCGCGTACCCGTATAATACTTGCAATTAGATCCTTCAGCACAAGCAACAGCCCTATCTGCTCCAAAACCTCCACAACCAGCTATAAAAAGAACTAATACTAGTAATATTCCTACTAAGGTTTTTCTGGCCATCAAAGCTTTATTCATAAAGATAGTATTTAAAAGTTACCTTTTTTATCTTCGTAAACGGTTAACTTTAACCTCTGTACTTGTTTGATCTAAATAGTAATAATCAAGATACACAGTTAAAACATCCATGTAACTCGTAGATGTATAAAACCAATCATCAGGCTCTACAAAGCATCTGGTTGTTGCTTCTCCTCCTCTAATAGTAACTGGATTTGGACTGCACGTGAGATTTAAATCTAGCATATTTGCCATTACGTGAACTTCTCCCATTCTCCTTTGAGATGTATCTGTACATGCAGATAGTCCTTGATTAGTTCCAAAAACAAGTCCTCTTCCCACATTTCTAATTGAGATTTCAAAGTGAGGCTGAAGTATTATCTGCCTAGTGCTTACTTCTTCACGTCTAACTTCAACTAAATTACCTGTTTCATCAAGTACTGGGATGACTGTCTCAGTACTATCTTCTAAAGTTCCTCTTGGAACAACATCTGGCGTTACTCTATCAATAATTACTGGTGCTCCTTGCCCTGAATATGTGTGAAACTGACGACCTCTACAAAGAGGATTTGTATCTCCTCCGAAAACATCACTATCAACACAGAAAAAATCTGTGAGTTGAGTTCTGTAAGGATAGCAAATAGAAGCAGTAATTCTTGTATCTGTGGATTCTCTCAAACCTTCAACCTCTCTAACTTCTAAGAATCCTCCTTGCAAATAATCTTGTTCTCCTCTTGGAAAACCAGGTTGTTTTCCTCTGATTGCAAATTCTCTTTCAAATGAACCTGAACCTTCTAAAACGAAAGTGTCATATTCAAAAATTATCTTACCTTCAGTATCAAATGCTCCTCTGTTATGAATATTGACACCTAGCATGAACTGTGAGTCATCATAAACGTTTCTCGGAGGAGTATTCTGACCAAAAGTTAAATGGACTGCTTCTCTTCCTTCAAAGTAGTTCACTCTGGTTAATTCTCCCCCTCCACAGGCAGAGAGCAGTAAAAGTATAACTAATAAGTATCTCATCCTAGCCCTCCTCCTGTAAGCCTTTGAATATTAATACTTGTCGTAAGCTCTATAGCGTAATCATAAGCTACTTCTGCATAAATTGTAACTGGTCTTGCACCAGAACTTGCAACTTCATCAACTCTCTCTTTTGGAATTTGAATATTACAACTTACGGCAAGTATTCGTCTATTCTCGTCAGGATCCATAGTATAAGTGTATATTTCATAACCTGTGTTCACATCCGTTCCTGTGTTAAATAAAGGTATAGTACATTGATTTTGTTCTATCACTAATGCTTGCGGAAGTTTTGTTGTGAACTCAGTTATTCTTTGTATTTCCCCTCTTTGCTGATTATTTCTAACACCGTAATCAATAGCAAAATATGTTGTTCTATTCTCAAAAATAGGTATTGGCAGTCTTACTGATTCATTCATACCTAAAAATACTGGTCCTTGAGTGTGGATGTTGACTGGTCTTTCCCTAATATTGTGTCTTTGATTCCAAGTGGTTCTTGTGTCTTCCTCTAGAGTAGATCTTGGAACAAAGTAGTACGTGCTGTATCCACTGGTTTTGTAATTAAAACTTGAAAGTAACCTTGCAGTATAAGAACCTGCGGAAAGATTAACATCTTCGAAATCACAGAAAATCCTTCTGTTGTCAAACTCATTAACAACGATTGAAGAAGGAACAGCTGTTCCAACTATTTCTCTTCCACTCCTATCTCTTAGTATACAATAGAAACTTATTGAAAATTCTTCCATAAATGACCTTACTTCAAAGTCAGCATACATTCTAACTGATTGATTTTCATAAAAAGTACCCACTGGTCTAAAATTCTCTAAAAATACACCTGACCTATCCATAGTGCGCTCAACATCTGCTTGATAACCATAGCCTAGTGTTTCATTAAGTCTTCTATCAACTTCTCCTGTAACTCTGCCCGCAATTCCTGTAAATGTGCCCACTATTGAATCAAACGTGTCTACAAGGAAATCTTTTGCATCCACCAACGCTTCTTCACTATCTACTCCTTCTGCACTGGTTGCCTGACCTAAAGACGTAGCAAAGTTTGTAATCAAAATAAATAATATGAAAACAAATATCGCACTCAAATAAAACTTGGCAACCCCCCCTAAGAATCCCGCGCTTATTTTTTTAATAAACATAAGGTATACGAGCCAGAAAGGTATTAAGAAAACCCACATCTGAAGTTGAGTTGCAAACTCTTGACCGATTGCGAAATTAGACATGTAATCAAAGAGCATAGGAAGTAATACTAAAGGAATTAGACTTATGAATGTAAATTCTTTTAAAGAATCTCCAATGGACATTTTCAAGGTTAAATATGCTAATAAAGATAAGGCAAGATACATTGCAAATCTACCTACAATTGTCTCTGCATTGACTTGAAATTCAAACCAGAAAAAATCAAATAAATGAACAAATATTGCAATAAACAAAAGCAACTGCCCCATACCATCATCGACTTCATCTCTATCATACTCTGATTTTCTAAAAAGCCAACCAACACCTGCAAATCCTGCCCCAATAACGCCCTTAACAGCGTTTGAAGCTCTTCCAAATCCTCTTTTGACTTTACTTCCCATTTGCATATTAGCTCTTTTTTCAGGATCTAAAAAATTATCAGCTTTGTCTTTATAGAATTCGCTATCTGTGTACTGATCAACTTTAGATTTGAGATTCTCGTACTTATTGTTTAATTTATTATAATAATGATCTGTATTTTGTTGTAACTTCTGCCGTAGATAACCTTTCTCTTTCTCACTACTTTGGCTTTTCTCTTCCATTTTCTTATTTAAAGCATCTATATACTCTTGATTTTGAGCTTGAGCACTTCCCTCAAGACCCATGCCTCTTTTTATAGCATCCGCTGTTGTAACTTTAATATTTTCGATATTAGTATTTAATTTTTCTTGTTCTGAAAACCCACTCATATTCGTTGCGGACTCACTTGCTTTAGCCGTACTTGCACCTTCAGCAGAACTTGCGGACTTGCCCTTAGAAAAAACTCTTCTAGTACCAGAAGCGACTGCTCTACCCGTCCTTGCAAAAAATGTCCCGACACCTCTTGCGGCAACGGCTAAGAATTGAAAAACCATTTTAAGTTAATTCTAAACGCATTTCAACTATATCAATATCTTGCAAAGGTCTAATTTCTAACGTGTTAAGACCAGGTCTTAAATAAGTGGAAACATCTCTTTCAACTTTGAAATCTGCAATATTTATACTGATGATTCTACCATTAATAAACACTTCAAGTCTTTTCCTATCAGTATTTGGAAACTCTAATTTCAAAGTTGCATCAACACTCGCCCTTAAAGATTCATTTTCGTAAAAGAACCTATCCTCAACATCAAAGTAATAAAGAGGGGTTTGAGGTGTTTCCAACTGAATCATAAGTCGCAGTTGATCAACTGTCACCATACCCTCTTCTAAGCTAAACTCAAAGAAGTTAACTCCAGGATATAAATCAGATCTTGAAATACTAACATGATTTAAAACGCTACAATCAGGAATCCCTTTAAAGATAGAGTTGTGATTTAATTTAATTTCAAACTCTTTTACCTCATTTGGATTACAACTTACAAAGTATCTAAGTCTCGCTGTGCTTAAAAGATCAAGTTGCATCTCAGAAACACTCACTGTTTGCTGATTCATAGACCTTGTAGTATCTGTAACATCACCTATTATCCTTGCAGATGTTATCTCATAAGAATTAAAACTCCAAAACACTATCCCTGGACTTGAAACTTCAAAAAATAAAGTGTTTGAACTCTCAAGCAAATTTTTATTTAAATAAATCGGAGGACTGTTACCATCAATTTCCCCGAAGAAAACCCGCTCACCATTTAACTTAACTTCTAAATGACCTTTTCCTCTCGCATTAAATGTTAATAGTAAATCTTCCGACCGGGAAGTATCCACATTGAAATTAAATGTGTCTGTGATTGTATCAAATAAACTGTTTTTAACATACATATTAGATTTAGAAGCTACTACTTGCGCCGAGGTTATCGTCCTTAGATTGAAACTTTGCAAATCAAAGTTAACATCTCCCCCTCTCACGTATTGAAGCCTACCTACGAATTCTTCAAGTAACACCTCAGGTCTTGATGGACTTGGCTCACCATTTCCATTCTCCCCTTCTAAGAGTTTTAGCCTTTCAGCAGGAGGTAAAAACAACACGTAGAGCACGACAACCACTGTTATAACAATCAAAGTTATTGCCGCTCCGCTGGCAGTTGCCTGACCAAATTTTTGTCTCATACACATATTAGTTGTCAAAAGCATATATAAAGGTTACTATGGCAACCAAGAACCACGATTAGCCAATTTTTCAGGTAAATAGTCACTTACAACGAAGTTTAAACCATGCTTTGCTAGTGCCTGTTGCTCTGCTCTTTTGCCAAGTTTTGACTGTTGCTTTATGGCTTCTTGCCATTCTTTGTGACTTTTAACGAAAGGATCATTTTTCAATGCATCTCTACCTCTTTTCATATCAACTTCTTTCATAGGATGAGTTGGAAGCTTGTAATCTATTATGTCTTGAGGTGTTATACCTAAGAATTTAGCTTTTGGAACACAGAAAAACTCGTTTATGTGAGCTGCGTTTCCACTACCAACTTTTAAGGTTCTGTAAATATTAAAATAACCGTAGAAATCTCCATCAGTGAAGACGTAGACTGGGATGTTCGCATCATCGCTTAACCTTCTGATAAATCTTCTGCAAGCTCTTGTTGGAACCCCTCCCATGCTAACCAAAATGCAATTTTGTTTCTTCCAAAAACTATGCTTGTTCAACCTCTCAAACATACCATTGGTTTCAATTGCAATAACTGCTTTAGCATCAGTTTTGAATTGTAAATGTTCAACGTCACTTGGAATACTGTAACTACCACTTCCAAACTTTGTACAATCAATTCTCAGCTCTTCACCTGTATTTGTGTCTTTATCTATAACTATTAACTGGCCTGCAACGCTTCCTCCATGTTCATCTGCAATGAAACCTAGTTGTTCTCTGTTAACCTGAAACATTGCCTCGATGTCATCCATCACGGAATCAGACTCTGTTTGTTCTTTAAACCGAGCTTCATCCCAATTTTTAGAAACATAATACGCTTCTCTTTTGGTTGCAATATCCTCGCTTTCAATTAACTGCTTAGACAAACTCATAAGTCTGAGCGTTTGAGCAAAACTTTTTACTGTGTTTGCAGTTAGCGTTCTCTTCTTTGTTTGACCTTTTAACTCGAAAAACCCAGGGTTTACGTTATAGACTACGTTGTTTAGACTTCTGATTGGAGCAGATAACTCAGCTTTTTGCTTTTGCTTAATATTATCGTATATCTTAGTTGCAGCTTCCTTTATTTGTTTTAAAGCATCACTCATCTCTTTCTTCCTCCTCTCTTCCTATCCTTGCTAAGTTTTCATCGTATTCTGTGTTTGCCTCAGGATTAAATTCTAAATTATCTAGTTTACCCCTTGTGTGTTCTAATAAGTAACTTAAATTGTCTTTAATATCGCTCTCTGCAAAATCAGATAAAGCCAATATATCTTTTAAAGCTTCACTTATGTGAGGAATATATGTTTCTATGTAGCTTCTCTTCTTCATCTCATCTTTAACTTTCTTCTTCTTGTTGACGTACCGTCCAAGATCTCTGCCAACTTCTTGAATAGCAAGTTTGATTTCCTTGATTATTTCTGGATAGTGAGCGATGGCTTCTTTTGCTTCACTTGTAAATGGAACCCAAACACTTGCTATATGAACGACTAAAACTAAAGGTCCTTGAGGGAGGTTGCTTCCTGACTGTTGCAAACCATAGCTTTTCCAATTAGTTTGACAAACACTTTCATTAATAGCACATGCTCCTTGCTGATATAGCAAAGGTACTTTATTTGCAAATCTCATAACTTCAATTCCTCCCTCTGAAGGAATATCTCCGCCATACGCAAGACTTGCTTCTACAAGGAACGGATTTCCTCTGTAAACATTTGGCGTTCTTGAAACCGTAGCATAAAACTCTGCGTTAATCTCTTTCTTTAGACCTCTCTCTAAAAGTTCTGATCCTATTGGCACGATGCAATCAGTCGGAGGCATCATAATCTTAGTATTTCTAATGCCTTCTATTATTCTCTCAGCCATCTCTCTTGTAACATTTTTAGGCTTAGTTTTACTTAACACTTGAGCATTTTCTAATATTTCTTCAGCGACCTTATCACTTACCCTGCTAAAATCTTCTTTCATGAATTGCTTGACAGTCTTAGCAGTTGTAACTTGAAGCATCTTGATTAGCATTCCCATCTCAACACCGTAAGGATGCGGTTTAATCTCAACTGGTTGAACAGGTTTCTTCTCAGTGACTCTTACAAGCATTAACTGCTCGCCTTTCGGAGGTTGATAAATCAATGTCACATGAGGGTTTATGATTGCTGTTTCTCTTATATATTCATCCACGCTTTGCCTTCCTTTATTATAAGAAGCTTCCAAGTCAATTTCTATTCGTGTTCCTGACTCTTTACCCCAATCTTTTACGTGCTCAGAAATAATCTCAGGATTATTAGTTTGAGTATTAATTTTAAGTTCATAGTAAAGCGCTGGATGCCCTGCCCCTATCTTAGAAATGATTCTGGCAGGCTTGCCTGTTGTTAATTGAGAATACATGACTGCAGCACTTATACCAATGCCTTGCTGTCCTCTTTGCATTTTCATCTTATGAAATTTAGAACCATACAAAAGCTTAGCAAAAATCTTTGGAATTTGCTCTTTAACTATACCAGGACCATTATCTTCAATTGCAACCCTAAACCTGTCTGCACCCATCTCAGTTATCTCAACTATTATCTCAGGTAAGATATCTGCTTCCTCACAAGCATCAAGCGAATTATCAACTGCCTCTTTAATTGTAGTAAGTAAAGCTTTACGCTTATTGTCAAAACCTAAAAGGTGTCTGTTTCTTTCAAAAAATTCAGCTATACTTATTTCTCTTTGACTTTTTGCAAGCTCGTGGGCTTTAGAATTATTTAAAGCTAAATCAACCATAAAAAATGAAGTTGGATATGTATTAATAAAGTTTTCTGATAGAAAAAATATTTAAGTAAGAACCAACTCAAAAAATATGTAATGGGAAGGGATCTTGAAAGGTATATAAAGAGTAGTTTGAAAAAAGGGGTGGACGAAAGAACTCTACGGTACAACTTGCAAGCAGCTGGTTGGAGCGATGACCAAATAGAACGAGGAATTTCTAAAGCAACAAGTACAAACTCAACGCTTATTGTTAGCATGATAGTACTAATCACAATAACTATTCTTGGAGGAGGATTCATATTCCTTTACACAAACTTAGAAGTAATCTCAACACCTACAACAGGCGGAGTTGAAATGCAAAGCTGTGACGCTCTTCCAAACGGCGATAGAAAGATTGAGTGCTACAGCGAAAAAGTTAAAGAAAGCTACAACTGCGAAGACATAATCAGCACATCAGAAAGACTTTATTGTCTTAGAGCATTAGAAAACTATTACTTACAACAAGTATGAACTACCACTCACTTAACTCTTTTCTTTTAAGTCTGACTTTGTTTCTTTCTAAAAATCTGTAAACATTACTATGAGGACTTCCATTTAGAAGTGACTCAACAGCTTTTTTAGCACTCATCACATTCTCCGCTCTTCCAACGATTGAAATAGTTTTACCATAAACACTAATATACGTTTCAGTCAATCTTTCTATGGTATTTCTGCTTTTACCTTTAGCTCCTATCACTCTACCTTTTAATCTCTCTAAGTGGTTTTTGTTTTTAATGAAATCAAGAATAGGAATAATTTCTAAAACGTAATCTTGTTTTAAAAGCAATTGAGCAGTATCGGGATTGAATCCTCTACTTACAGCAAGTATTACTTCTTTTAACGCGAAGAGATTCAAAGAATTCTCACCTTTTATTTTAACATCTCCTTCCTTGCTATCAACATCTATGAAAATACCTGTGGCTTCCTCTAAATCTTTTTTTACCTCTCCATTCTTACCAATAAGAACAGCAATTCTTTCCTTAGGTATTTTTAATTCGTAGTTGAACTCCATAAAACAAGAGAAACCTCGCCTAATATTTAAACGTTTACTTATGCTTTTCAAAGTGCTCAAGCATTTCAGGAAGAATATCTCTTGGCTTAGTATATTTTGAAAAGAATCTTAATACATTTTTAACATCTCTTTCTAAAAGTTCTTTTGCATCAAATGCCTTTATGGTTGTTGACTGACTCATATCTATAAATACAGGCTCCCCGTTATCATTTAAAATGTTGAATTCAGACAAATCACCATGCACAAGACCTGCTGTTAACAACAATTTCATCTGAGCAACCACTTTTTCAAAGAAACCATCTATATCTTTAGGCACATCATTTTTTAACTGATCAGCAACATCTCCGATTAGCTCCATCACCAAAATGTTATCTTTAAAAGCTATAGGTGTTGGAACTCTAATTTTGTCTCTTGCTGTAAGAAGGTTTCTGTATTCTCTTTGAACCCATGAAAAAATGACTTTTCTTTTTTGGTTGTCAAGACCTATAAACCTTGGGTCAGTGCTTATGTAAGAGTACATCTTATTAAAATTACAGTTCTCTAAACGATAAATCTTAACTATGACATAGCCATCATCTTTCTCTGCTAAGAATATGTTTGCTTCTTTTCCAAGTGCTAAAGGACTTGTTAATTCTTTAAAATAACCTTTAGATGCCAAAGTATGAATATTCCTTAAAGTAAAGCTGTCAAAAACGTTTTTATACGTCTTCCACTCCTGCCTCCCCTTTCTTGACTTTCTAACCATGACTTTTGATAAGATTGATAATAATATAAATAGTTCGTTTTAAAACATATATTTTTATAATACTTTAAGCTAACTGTGACATATGAAGAAAGTTCTTTTGACTATAATAATAGTTTTTGGATTTGTCTTATTATATTTACCTCACTTTAATAACCCAGGAACTGTACGAATTGTAGAAGATAGCATTTACACTAAAACTTCTCCTGGGTATTATCCTTATCCTTTGCACGGAGATGAATGGAACGTGGTTGCGCTATCTGTTTATACAATGGAAACTGGAAAATTTTCAAATGTAAACCCTTACACTGATACGTATCATTTCAATCTTCAAAGTGGAACACATATTTTCGTTTCTACGATTTTTAAGAGCACAGGTTTAGATATATTGTATTATTTTCAGTTCTTACCTGCAATAATTGGAGTGCTCACCACGCTGTTTGTGTTTTTATTTGTGGAATCTTTAACTAAAAATTATTACTCCGCATTTTTCTCGAGTATATTCTTTTTAAGTATAAACAGCAATATCAACACGTTAGGACACTTCTTTTTTGTACCGAGCACATTTAGCTTTTTTATTATGATGGCTTTCTTTTATTTTTACACTAAGAATTATCAATTGTTAGCTGTTTTAGCATTTGTAATAAGTCTTTTATCTTATCCTATGGTTAGCTTATTACTTCTTGCAGTTTACTTGATAAACGAGGTTATAATTAAAAGAAAAATTGACTACAAAGTGCTAGGTCTCCCAGTAATTATGGGTTTACTAAGTACATTGATACTTAGAGAACGAATCTTTGGCATTCTAGGCATAATTACGTTTAGACATGGATGGACAGAAGGATTCGAGCACGTGTTTGGGTTATTTGATCATGTAAGCCCTGTTGTTTATTTGTTTGGAATAATTGGAATTGGATACTTAATTTATAAAAAACAATACTTTGCTTTACTTTTATTTTTACCTATAGTTTCAATTTTTTCTTATCTTTTATTTGATATGAGCTATTTTTTTCCTTATCAAAGAGCGCTTCTTTACACATTTATAGCTTTGACGATAACTGCAGGAATTGGTCTTGGAATAGCATTTGAATATTTTAGGAAAACTAATTATTATGTCGCAATTATTTTATCGCTTGTGCTGATCGGAGTAAGTTTTAATGGATACTACGATGTTCCAGATCAAAGATTCTATGTTATGCACCTAGCTCAAACAGAAGACATAAACGCATTGAGGTATGTTGAAGATAAATTTGGAACTGGAAATATTATAATGACTGAGCCACTTACAACTTTTGCAAGTTACCCTGCAAGCAAAAACCAAGTAATCGCAACCCCTCCTTCTAACTTGCATAGCGGAAACATAGCAGAAGTGACTGCATTCTTTACAGGTAACTGTCAAAGCAAACAAAACATTATCAGAGATAGAAACATCTCTGTTGTTGTAACAAGGCACAGAATACCTTGTGGATTTAATGAACAAATACTTAA
>SKHC01000037.1 GCA_007117145.1 Candidatus Woesearchaeota archaeon | reverse complement strand
TCTGTGAAATCGAGTGCGCCATCTAAAATTGGGTTTTCAAATTTAGCTGCATATTTTAACTCTGCAAGTCTTCTTATGAATTCTATTGCTTGGCTTGGAGTATAATCTGGGCTTAGCTCCTCTGGTAATGATTGGGTTGGCTCATAATATAACTTTACTTTAGTTTCTTCTTTTATTGCTAAAACAAAGAACTCTTCTAATTTAGGAAAATCCGCATAGGCACAAAGCCTAATTACTTGCAGGGATACCCCGCTGCTAGCATATATTTGAGCGTTACCCCCATCTATGAATGTTAGCTTAGAATCTCTTGGTTTTAATTCTTCGAAGTTATTTTTATCGTATCCTACTTTTTTTCCTTTGACTAGAAACGTTTCAGAGTCCGTCAAGGTAGATTTCAACTTAGCTAACAAAGATTTCATTTTAACTACAGCCCAAGGTCTGGGTGGAAGCTCTTTGGTCTCTCATACGGATTCTTCAAGTTCATATACTGCTTAATCATGCTTTGCAATTCATAAAGCTCACCATAAAGCCTTGACTCATAGTACTCGACTTGCTTTCTGTATATTCTCCTCAAAAACATTCTGTGAATAATCGAAAAATACTTGTTATCCCTCCAAGACCTATCATAATCTAGCATAAGCCAACCAGTACACCTAATAATTAAATCCCCTTTATTTGTTCCTAAACCTTTAACTCCACGACCATCAGTTTTGTGCTTTGCCATGTTTAGTGTTTGAAAATCAAGCCTTACAAAGTACTTCAAATAAGGATTTTTATCCGGAGTCTTTTGAACTCTCCACCAAATATGGTGCTCTACGTTACCATTGTTTAAAACCTTATGAAAATAAAGTGTTTCAAACTTTTCCTTATCACCATCAACACTCAAATATTTTTTCTCAATCAACCATTTATGCATGTACTTATAGAGATTCTTCAAGTGAAAAACGTCTTCATGCTCTATTTCCCAATTTACAACTTCCTTATTGAATTCACCAGCTGTAGGATCAAAATTAGGCATCTTCATAAAAATAATTGTTACACTATTATTATATAAATCTTTATAATAAATAAATAACTCCATGTTTAGTATGATAAAAGGCCAAGTCATAGGAGGAAGTTTCGGAGAAATAATTGTCAGACAAAAAAAAGGCTCCAAATTAGAAATTGGGGAGTTGTTAATTATTGAATCAGACAAAAAACAGTTGGTACAAGTTATAGATTTATTTTACGGTAGCCAAATTAGCAGTCAAAACTTAGAGAGAATATCAGGTCTTGAGCTCGATGAAGGAAAAGACATTAACCTTTTTAACAAAGAACAAAGAACGTATACTCTTGCAAAGATAAAAACTCTGATTAGCATAGGAGAAGAAGTTAAAGCAAATAAAGAAATTCCAGAGATGTTTGGAGTGCTCAGAGAAGTCACACCTGAAGATATGACTTTCCTTAACAAAAAAGGACACTTAAACCTTGGAATGCTTAGAAGCGGAAGTAAAACCTTACCTGTAAACATAGGGGTTGAAGCTAAAAGAATGCTAAGTCACCACGTACTTATATGTGGAACGACAGGTAAAGGAAAATCAGAATTGATGAAAAACTTGATATGGAACGCGACACAGAATAAACAAGCCAGCCTACTTGTGTTTGACCCTCACGATGAATACTATGGTAGAAGTGGAGTTGGAATGAAACAAGATTCTATATACTACACTTCAAAAGATGTGCCTGTAGGTCAGAGGAGCTTAAAGATTAACTTGAAAAAACTTAGACCTGACCACTTTGACTTTTTAGATTTGAGCGGACCTCAAAAACAAGCTATGTATGTTTACTACAAAAAATACGGGAAAGACTGGATACTTAACGTGATGAAATCTAGTCCTGTGGAAGATGTGCAAGAAATCAGCGTTGCAGTTGTAAAAAGGCAGTTAAAAATACTTTTAGATGTTGATTTCAAAGAAGAACTTGTATGCGGAGGAGTGTTTGACTACACGAGCGGAATCTCAACTGTGAATGAAATCGTGGAAGAACTTGAAAAAACAAGTACAGTGATTATTGACACAAGTAATTTTTCAGGAAACACAGAGCTTTTAATTGCAAGTCTGATAACCACTGAAGCATTTTCAAAGTATAGGTATTATAACTCAAAAGGAAAATTGCAAGACAAACCAATTATTAGCATAATACTAGAAGAAGCCCCAAGAGTCATAGGAAAAGACGTGTTATCTAGAGGCCCAAACGTTTTTGGAAGTATAGCTAGGGAAGGGAGAAAGTTCAACATTGGTCTTTGCGCATTAACACAGCTTCCAAGTCTAATACCAAAAGAAGTGTTAGCTAACATGAACACAAAAATAATACTTGGCACAGAGATGAACACTGAAAGATTAGCATTAATTGAAAGTGCAAGCCAAGACTTAAGCACTGACAGCAAAAACATTGCAAGCCTAGACCGAGGAGAAGCTATTGTGACTAGTAACTTTGTACCTTTTGCAATCCCAATCAAAATTCCAAAGTTTGAGCCAAAGAAAGATAAAAGTAAGCTGGTGGTGATGGGTCTTTGAAATTCAGCCACATAGCAGATGTTCACTTAGGGAATTGGAGAGAGCCGAAGATGAAAGAACTTGGCACTTTAGCATTTGCTAAAGCTATTGACCAAAGCATTAAAGAAAAAGTGGATTTCATACTTATTGCAGGAGACTTGTTTCACACAGCACTACCTGGGATAGACTACGTAAAACTTGTGATAAGAAAACTAAGAGAAGTCAAACAAAAAGGGATAAGACTTTATTATATTGCAGGAAGCCACGATTATAGCCCTTCAGGCAAAACTATGCTTGACATAATAGAAGAAGCAGACCTTGGAATATGTGTTATGAAAGGCAAAGTGGAAGATGAAAAGATTAGACTTGAATTCACAAAAGACGAGACAGGAGCAAAGATAACAGGACTTATCGGAAGGGCAGGTATGCTTGAGCGTAAATATTATGAAAACCTCGACTTGAAAAGTTTAGAGAACGAAGAAGGATTCAAAATATTCATGTTCCACACAGCACTTGATGAATTAAAACCTGAACACTTAAAAGAAATGGAGAGCAGTCCACTTAGCTTCCTTCCGAAAGGATTTGATTATTACGCTGGAGGACACGTACACATCGTAAAGAAACATGAAGCAAAAGGATATAAAAACGTGATATACCCAGGACCTGTCTTTCCAGGAAACTTCTCAGAGCTTGAGAAATTAAGATTTGGAGGTTTTTATATCTTCAAAGATGGTGAGCTTGAAAGAAAAGATATCCATGTTAAAGATGTGGTGATTAAAGAATTTGACTTTGAAGGAAAAACAACTGAAACTGCAAATAGCGAGCTTGAAATCAAAGAAGATGTTAAAGACAAAATCGTACTTATAAGAGCGCAAGGAACAATTAAAGGGAAAACGACTGATATAAATTTTAAAAAACTTATAGAAGACTTATGGGAAAGAGAAGCATACCACGTCTTGAAGAATACGAGTAAACTGAAAAGTGAGGAGTTCAAAAAAATTCAGATCAAAAGCACAGCAGAAGACATAGAATCAAATCTCATAAAAGAACACTTAAACCAAACAAACCACGGGTTTACAAGTGAAGAAAACGCAACGAAACAACTCATACACACTTTAAGCCAAGAGAAAAACGAAGGAGAAAAAGCAAAAGACTACGAAAACAGAATAAAACAAGAAACAAAAGAATTGCTTGAAACCCTTATGGATAATACCTAACCATAGTTCTAGGGAAAGGAATACTATCTCTTATGTTATCAAGACCACAAATCCAAGTTATGATTCTCTCAACACCTAAACCAAATCCTCCGTGAGGAACACTCCCATACCTTCGAGTATCTAAATAAAACTCGTAATCTTTAGGATCTTCGCCTTGCTCTTTAAGTCTTGACTTTATCTCATCAATATTTTCTTCCCTTTGACTTCCACCAATTATTTCACCATAACACTTTGGAGCAATGAAGTCACAACCAAGCACCGTATCATTAGCTGACTCTTTCATGTAAAACGCCTTTACTTTTTTAGGGTAATGCGTAACTATTATCGGCGTGTTGTAGAGTTTGCTTAGCTCATCTTCTTCCACTGTTCTAAGGTCTTTCCCCCACTCTACTTCTAAATTACATTTTTCTTTTAAGATTTTTAAGGCATCCGTATAAGTCATTCTCACGAACGGTTTACTGGCTGTAGCTGTCAAGTCATCTAACTCTCTTTCCAAAAATTCTAATTCTTTCTTGTTAGTTTCTAACACTTTTGAAACAACGTGCTTTAAAAGTCCTTCACCATGACTTATAATTGTGTCAAAATCTGCCCACGCCATTTCCATTTCCGCGTGCCAGTACTCTGTTAAATGCCTTGAAGTCTTAGACTTTTCTGCTCTAAAACTTGGAGCAATAGTGTAGATGTTTTCCAATGAGAAAATTCCTGCTTCAGCTGGAAGCTGCCATGTTTGAGCTAAGTATAGCTTTGTGTCAAAGTATTTCACTTCAAAAACATCACTTCCTCCCTCGCTTTGAGTACTTTGAAGGGTTGGACTGTGAAACTCGTAAAAACCTTGACTTCTGAAATACTCGTGAATAGCTCCAAATATTGTGCTTCTAACCTTTAAGATGGCATTCATCTTCCTGCTTCTAAGCCATAAATGCCTGTTGTCGTTTAATAATTCTTGACTTTGATCTTTTTGAATTGGAAAATTAGCAGACTCTCCGATTACCTTAAAGTTTGTAGCGTTTATCTCAAATCCTGAAGGTGCCCGCTCATCTTTTTTTATGATTCCCTCAACTTCTATACTTGTCTCTATCTGAACGTTTTTTAACTCTTCAAATCGCTCTTGGAAAGTGTCTTTTTCAAATACACACTGAATAATATTAGTTGAATCTCGGATAATTATAAAGCGAAGCTTATTTGAGCCTCTCTCTCTGTAAACCCAACCCCTAATCTTGACGTTGCCTTTGGCTTGTTTCATAGCATTTTCAATTGATAAGTATTCCATGATAGTTGTATTTGAAGATTTAATAAAAATATTTCGAAAAGAAAAATTTAAATATTTACACAACTTTCTGTGTAAACATGGTAAACATAACAATAAGTGTGCCTGAAACCACGCGGAAAAAAATGAAAAAGTATGATGAGATTAACTGGAGTGCTTTTCTTAGGAAACAAATTGAGAAGAAAACTATAGAAATTCGAGAAGTAGAAGAGTTAAAAGATCGACTTTTAAAAGAAAAAGAAGTAGAATATGAAACAGTTAACATACAAAGAAAAGGAAGAAGTCATAGAATAGAAGAATTGAAAAAAAAGGGTTTACTATGAAACTGGTGATTGATACCAACGTTTTAATGACTTATTTTTGGAAAGATAGCGTATTTGAAACTCTAATAAAAAAATATGAGTTCACGTGTTTCTCACCAGAATACGCCTTAGAAGAGTTAAACAAATATGAGGAAATAATAATTAAAAAAGCAAAAATAACAAAGAAATATTTCAAAGAAAAAAAAATGGATCTGGCTTTAAGAATAAATTTCATAAATGAATATGAATACGAAAAAAGTCTAAAAAAAGTAATAAAAATAACTCCTGACTTAGAAGATATTGATTTCATCGCTTTGTCTTTGCATCTTAAAATAGGACTATGGTCAAATGATAAAATTTTGAAAGAACAAAACACAATACCTATTTATACCACCGAAGAACTACTTGAAAACCCTCACTTATTTATTATCTAATTCGGGCATAACTTTATTTATTGATACACACTTCTTTTTACACATGAGCTTTAAATTAACAAGCAAAGAACAACGAACAGGCGAGTTCACAGTTAGAAAAAAAACCATAACAACTCCTTTTTTCATGCCCGTTGCAACAAAAGCAACAGGTAAGAGTATAACTAGCGACGACTATAAAGACTTGGGAGGAGGAGTTAGAGCAAACGCAATTATTTGCAACGCATTACTTTTGAGTTTTAAACCTGGAAGCGAAATAATACGCGACATGGGAGGAATCCACGAATTTATGAATTTTGACGGAGTAATATTTACTGATTGTGGAGGATTTCAATCGAGCAGGAACTTCTTTTTAAGAAGAACTACGAAAGCTTTGTGGTTTAAAAACCCATATAACAACGAAACAGTTAGATTAGATCCCAAAACTATCATGAGAATACAACACGAAATAGGAAGTGACGTCGCAATGGTTTTAGACGATATGGCTCCGTATGGTGCTAGTTTTGAATTAGCTAAAGAAGCAATGGAAACCACGCATAGATGGGCAGAGGAGAGCTTGTTAGCACATAAAGAACTTGAATTAAAAAATAAAACTGGTCAAAAAGTGTTTGGTATAATTCAAGGAAACTTTTTTGATGAACTCAGAATTGAAAGTGCTAAGTTCATAACTAGTCTTCCTTTTGACGGATTCGCAATAGGTGGAGTTGCTATTGGAGAAACAACAAAAGAAATGATTCAGGCAGTGAAAACCGTGCTACCCTACTTGCCAGAAGACAAACCAAGATACGTAATGGGAGTTGGAAAACCAGAAGATATAACTGCACTAACAAAGATAGGTGTTGATTGTTTTGATAGCGTCTATCCAACTATGAGTGCAAGACACGGCACAATGCTAACTAAACAAGGCAGAATCTACATTGATAAAGCCAAGCATCAAAAAAGTAAAGAGCCCATAGAGAAAGGATGCACTTGTAAAACGTGTCGGAACTATACTAAAGCATACATCAGCCATTTGTGCAAAGTGAAAGACCCTTCAGGTTATAGACTTAGAAGTATACACAACTTACACTTTATGATGAATCATTTAAAACTGTGAAACTAAGCACTGTAGGATTTAAAACATCGAATAAATCAGCGCTTGCAATTCTTACACTGTCATGATGAGTACCTGCACTAAACACAACTTTTGGCTCTTCTAATAAGCTTTTATCAGCAATCACCTCTAAGCCAAATAAGTGACCAAATGGTGGAACACTACCAATAGTGCACCCTGTGATTTCTTTAACTTCTTCAGGGCTTGCAAGACTTATATTTTTAGCACCTAAATGCTTTTTTAAGGTCTTCATATGAATCTTCCTCGTACCTTGAAGCACAGCTTGCGTGAAGTAATATGAATCTTTGTCTTTAACTTTTAACACTATGGCCTTTGCTGCCTGACTTAAGGTATTTCCTCTTATGCTTGCAGCTTCTTTGGACCTGTGAACAAAATCGTGAGTTAGATGCTCAAAAACAACTTTTTTTTCTTCTAACTCAGCTAAGATTCTAGGTAAAACACTCATTTTAACTTTAATCCTAATTCATCTAACTGCTTAAGATCTATCTTGCTTGGACTATCATCCATAGGACACTCCGCATTTTTGTTCTTTGGGAAAGTTATAACTTCTCGAATGTCAAATGTTTCAGCCATAAGCGCAACAATTCTATCAAGTCCAAGACCCATACCACCATGACTTGGAGCTCCATAGTTATACGCGTTTAAAAGGAAACCGAATTTTTCATCCGCTTCTTTTGGACTTAACCCGATGAACTCCATGATTCTTCTTTGAACTTTCGGGTTGCTCACCCTAATAGAGCCAGAAGCTAACTCCCAACCATTTAAAGCCACGTCAAACAAATCTCCCTTAACTTCACCAGGTCTTTTTTCAAAATCATCAACAAACTCTGGCTTTGGCATGCTAAACATGTGATGCTCAGGCTCCCACCTTTTTTCTGTTTCGTTGTAACTGAATAGCGGGAAGTCTTTAACAAAACAGAATTTGAAGTCATCAGATTTTACTAGTTCTAACGTGTCTCTAAGCTTTATTCTGAGCTGGCCAAGTGAGGTTTCTGCCACTTTTTTGCAACCTGCAACGAAGAAAATCGTTGAATTCTTCTTCAATTTTAACTCTTTTTTTAACTCATCACTGACGTTTCCAAGGAATTTGGAGATTCCTCCTTCAAACTCAGAAGTATATGTTGCGTAGGCTAAACCTTTAGCACCATATAGTTTAACAACATCTGTGAACTCATCTATTTGTTTTCTTGAAAACAATTCCTCTACTACGATGCACTTTACACTTTCTGCCGAATTAAATATCGAGAAATCAGTCTTTTTAGCTATACTCGTTACCTCACTTAGCTCTAAACCGAATCTGAGATCTGGCTTATCACTGCCAAACCTCGTCATAGCTTCTTCATATGTGAATCTTGGAAAATCATCTAAGTCTTTGTTTAAGACTTTCTTGAATATGTGCTTGAATAAGTCTTCGGTGAAATCCATGATGTCCTTACTTGTCACAAAGCTCATCTCAAAATCTAGTTGTGTGTGCTCTGGCTGTCTATCAGCTCTTAAATCCTCATCTCTTAAACACCTAGCAATTTGATAATACCTGTCAGCTCCTGAAATCATAAGTATTTGCTTGTATAGCTGAGGGCTTTGAGGCAGTGCATAAAACTTACCCTTATTTACTCTGCTTGGAACTAAGTAATCACGAGCACCTTCAGGAGTGCTTTTAACGAGCATTGGAGTTTCAAGGTCTAAGAAATTGTTTTTATCGAAGAACTCAGCTGCTGCTTTCTTTACTTGGTGTCTGAGCACCAGTTTAGACATACTACTAGTTCGTCTTAAATCTAAGTATCTGTACTTTAATCTAAGGTTTGGATCTTCAGTTGTTTCATTATTTATTGGAAGAACTTCACTCTCATTTACTACTTCAAGAGCTTCAACTTTTACCTCTACGTCTCCAGTATCAACTTTTTTGTTTGGTTGAGACCTTTCCACCACTACTCCTTTAGCTATAATCACATATTCTTTTTTTATGTTCGAATCAAACTTTGACTTATCAATTGCGAGTTGCGTAATACCATATCTATCTCTCAAATCTAAAAAAACTACTGAGCCATGCTCTCTTTTTCCTTGCACCCAACCAGCAAGGCAAACTGTTTGTTTTACGTGTTGTTTTCGCAATTCGTTACAAGTATGAGTTCTTTGTGTATATTTCATAGTAAATTGTAGATATACTAGTTATTAAAATAATTTACTAATAATAAACCCCCAAAAAAAAATGAATCTATCGTAAAACGTTCATGATTAGACAAAAAATGGTAGTTTTAAACAAAAAGTATATAAATAAACTTTTCTCGTATAGTCTTGTATGAGCGACACATCATTTGGCAGATCACTTGAATTTATGGCTGAACTTGGCATATTTGACGTAGTCTTGCCTTTCTTGCTTGTATTCACAATGATTTTTGCTTTCTTAGAAAAAACTAAGATTTATGGTACTGACAAGTTCAAAACTGAAGGTGGAACTGTTGTCGACATGCCAAAAAAGAATTTGAATGCAATGACTGCGTTTGTAATCGCTTTCTTTGTCGTTGCAAGTGCACAGCTTGTGAGTATGATAAGCCAAGTTGTAAGCCAAGCAGTTCTCGTGATAGTACTAATATTCTTATTATTATTAACTCTAGGCTCATTTCATGAGCAAACAGACAAACCCTTTTTCATTAAGGGTAAATGGGCTATTTTCCTTCAAATCATAGTTTTTGTGAGTATAGCACTAATATTTTTAAACGCCCTCGGATGGTTAGACTTAGTGTTTGGCTTCCTAGCAAGTAGTTTGACAAATGAGGCTGTAGCTAGTCTTTTATTAGTTTTAGTCTTAATTGGGGCAATGGCAGCGATAGTATGGGAGAGAAACCCTTATAAAGGAGAGAAAAAGAAAGAAGATTAATAACATTTATAAATAATAAAAAATAAAATAAGTGAGAGTGATAAAAAATGGTTGATTTTAGAACAATAATATATGATCTTGAAAACATGGGCTTTTGGTCTGTTGTATTGCCCTTTTTGTTAGTGTTTACAATAATTTTTGCAATATTGCAAAAATCCTACATCTTAGGCAAAGACAAAAACGGTAATCCAAGAAAGAACTTCAACGTTACCGTAGCATTAATACTTGGACTAGCATTCGTAGTGCCTAGTGTACTTGGAAGATATCCTCCAAATGCAGATCCTGTGTTGATAGTGGCAAATGCACTGCCAGGAGTTTCACTTCTAGCAATAGCAATTATATCGGTGCTACTACTACTTGGAATCTTTGGTAAAACACCAAATGCTGACGATAAAGTCGGAGGAATAATCGCAATATTCATCGTACTTGCTGTAGCAATAATATTTGCAATAAGTGCTGGTTGGTTTGTAACAACATTACCATCATGGCTATGGTTCTTATACGATAGACAATTCCAGAGCTTAATTGTAACAATACTTGTGTTTGGATTAGTAATTTGGTTTATCACAAAAGAAGACAAACCAAATAAGGATGACAAAGACAGTATGTTAAATAAACTGCTCAAAGACATAAAGTAAGATGGCAACATTTATGGATGCGGGGCTTCTAGGAGTAGCAGCCCCACTTTTTGCTTTTTTATTGTTTTTTATAATTACGTATGGACTTCTAACAAAAACGCAACCATTCGGAGATCAAAAAGGATTATATGGCTTAGTAGCAATAACAATAGCGTTCTTAATTCTTTTAAGTGATGCAGCAACTATTTTACTGTTATTTATGACTCCATGGTTCTTTGTTTTAATATTCATAGGATTCTTCATCTTATTCATACTGATGATGTTTGGACTAAAACAAGAACAGCTAACAGCAGGAGCAACTGCTGAGATGAGAACATGGGCCATAATACTTACAGTAGTAATACTGCTTTTTGGCTTAGGACAAGTATTTGGACAATCAACTCTTGAAGCTGGAAGCGGAGATGAACTACCAAGAGAAACTGTTGAAGAACGAGAACAAGGAGTTGCAACTGACGACTTTGGAACTAATGTGCTTAATACATTAATTCACCCCCAAGTTTTGGGATTTATAGCAATAATGCTAGTAGCAATATTTAGCTTATTCTTACTTACAAAAACACAAGTAGACTGATTATAATTAATAACTTAAAAAGTTAACTCAAGAATTTTTATAACTATTTCTTAGAAGACTTTGTTTTTAACTCAGAAACAACTTTAGCTAATTCAGCTATGTTCTCTGAAAATAACGGAAGCATCTTAGCAAATGTCTTCTCCATAGCAGAAACATTGGCATTAACACCACCTATGCTTTCATCATATTTCTCCAATTTACCTAGAAGCGCACTGTGGACTTTGTCAAACTCTTTGTGTAAGTCCTCATATTTTTGTTCTAATAACAAAATCTTCTCGTTAGTGTCATTTTTCCAATCAATAACTTTAGTTATATTCTCAGCAAGCTCACTCCATTTCTCATCTATGATTGCCTCAACTAATTCCTCAGTTGATACAGGATCATCACCATCAAGCATCATAGTAGAACTTCTTCTTGTAGATTGAGTGTTAGGACTTGGATTTGGCCTTGGCATAGAATGCGAATCGTCTTGCATTGGCTGAGTAGGAGGATTATTTTGAACTGTTCCTCCTGGACTTTGACCTTGGCCTTGAGCTACTTGAGTACCTGGCATATCCACTTGGTTCATAGCATCAAAAATATTACTAATCGTAAACCCCTCTCTTTGCAAACTCTGAATAATCTGATTATTATCCATACCCTGTGCACGCATAGTTTTAATCTGATTTATCGGTAAGTTAGAACTCATTGACTGATCAACTCCAAATATTGGCATTTTTACTCATCACAACTTTATACAAACAAACATCTTTATAAATTTTATCTCTTATTAAAATAGTCTTCAACTTCTTTTCTAGTAACAAAT
>SKHC01000059.1 GCA_007117145.1 Candidatus Woesearchaeota archaeon | reverse complement strand
TAAAAGTTTTGACCTGCACTATTTGCAAGTATTAATCTTCCCGTGATGTTTCCGTAGAAACCCGCCCACGTTCTAGTAACTGATGTAGCATTAATGCTAAGCTCTGTCACGTTACCTGCCTGCGCGTCTACTCCCGTAGGAGTTGTTGTGTCGTTGAACCTTGAACTACTAACTGGATCTATTTCCTCAACACCTATTGGTTGAGCTAGAGCTGTCGCTACGCCAAGTAGTCCTATGGCCATAACTACAAACACTATTTTTTCTAACCACCCCATTGTTTATACCTCCAATGTTTTTCATTTAATTTCACCCTTATAATTTGATAAAGGATCGTGAATTGAATAGTAGTTTTGGGTTTCTTTGTTGATATCATCCCAACTACTAACTTGATACTTGATTTTTTTACTCACACCGTTGTGAGTGAATGAGAAGTCTTTATGATCTGATTTTTGAGCAGGTTTTAACACTAGTTTTAACCTAACGTCTACTAGGTTTGTGAGATCTAAGAAGATGCCTTCATAATTTGACAAGTCTTTTTCTATTCCTTCAATTGCTTTTTCTAAGAATCTGTGAGTGTTTTTGTTTTCAAAAAGCCATATCTTAAGATATATTTTTTTTCTAATATCTAGATCTAACTGTTTTTTTTGAACAAAACCTTGGCTTGTAACAATTATGTATGCTATGTCTTTTGCAAGCGAGTACATAACTCTTGGCTTTCCTTTATCTCGATTGCTAAGTCTTTCGCTTTTAATTAATCCTGCAAGTTCTAAGAATCTAAGTGATTGACTGATGTTTGAAACGCTTGTGTTTGCCTCTTCTGCTAATTCGATTGGAGCCTTTTTGCTCTTTGCAAGGGATTTGAGTATATCCCATTTAGCCGCTGTGTAGAGGGTTTCTTGTTCCATTTTCAGTCGTGAACCTTTTGCCACTTCAGTATACTTTTTCGTATGCTGTTACCCTTCATGGAACTACTTATTTATAAATGTATCGGTATTTTACTGTAATTTCTTATTTATTCACATTAATTAGCTATTGTCTTTTATTACTTATAATCATTTATTATTTACACAACTTAACACATTACTTTATTTAATTATTTACACTAACTTATTAATTTCAGTAATTAATTAATTTATGAATTTAAGCTTTAGAAAGCTTAAAACAACCAAATTCAATTAATTTCTACATAAAAATAATACGTTGTGGGTGTAACTTCTGTGCTATCTTCCGGCACAATCATCTGAAAATCAAACAAAGAGCCATCATAACCAGCTAAAGAATCCTCAAGCATAGTAGTATAAACAATGTTATTGCTGTTATCTTCAAGCAAAACTTCTTGGAACGCACTCGTTGTATTGAGTGTTTGCTGTTGATTATTCACATAAGTTGCAATGCTATTACAAGTACTCTCAACTATCTGAGTGGTTCCAACAAAGAACCCTCTGTGGATTGTCTCATTGAAAGTGTTTGAAATACTATCAGGAGCAGAACTTGTCATATTCAAAAAACTCTCCTCGTCACTTATAGTAGTAGGACTTGCACAACCAATACTGCTCCAAACAATAGAATCATTCCTAGACACAAACACACTTCCAGACACAACAGTTAAAGCCCAATCATAAATTGTATTTTGACTACTATCAGACAAACTAAGCGAACCTGTGACATTACCCACGTAAGCTTTCCACCTAGGATTTTGAAACGTACCTTCTAAAACTAACGTGGTGAAACTACCTCCAGCCGTTGTAAGCTCTGCAGCGGGAGCGGGCGTTGCAACCTCAGTTTCATTAAACTGAATGTTAACACCTGTAGGCTGAGCTAATATGATAACTGGAACAACTAATATTAACAACAAAAGTATTAGTTTATTCATCGCTCTTCTCCTCCCCAAGCTCGTATTCTTCTTCTATTTTAATTAGTTCATCGTATAATTCTTGTTTGTGCTCATACGCCTTATACAAGCTAGCCAAACGATTTCTAAGTTTATCTATCTCAGGATACTTCTTAGCTTGCTCTTTGAACTCCTCATCAACTTCGAATTTAGAAATGTTTTCAAGCAAATCTTTTTCAACACTAGTAGCTGGCTTTTCTTCTTTGTAGAGTTTGTAGAGTTTTTCAATATCTGCATATACTTTCTTTAAACTATCTGTTTTGCTAAGCAAATCGTTAAACTCTTTACTTCTATCTAACTTATAGAGCATGTTTGAGATCTCTGTCTCTGAATCTACTAGTTGACTGTTTACAACTTTGACAAGACCTAAGACGTGAGCATAATGCGTATCATTTAACAGCTTAATCTTTCTCCTCATTGCTTTCTCGCTGTACTTAAAGAGTTCTAATATCATGTAGATAGCTATCGGACTTAAAAACACAAATAAAGCTAAAAGCCAAAGATGACCATAGTATATATCTATGCAATAAAAGAAGAAGTAATGATACACGTATATAATTAAAGCTAAAACTAGCACTGTTGTGTTGAAAATGAAAGACTTTCTTTTGATTGTGTATTCTTTTTCTAGTTTTTTTATGTCTTCAAGCTTTTTATCTTTTTTTAGCTTTCTTAATGCAAAATATCTAATTGAGAGTTTTGAAGTTACAAGTATTATCGTTAATAGTATAAAGCTTATACTATGAATACTTGTAAAGGGCATTCTTTGCTCACAAGTTGTAATAATTGTTGGGAATTCTTCCCTTGGCCTTGGAGGAGGTCTGTCTACAACTGTTTCATTATCATCAATGTAAATGCAATCTCTTTGGGTTTCTGGCTCTTCAAAATCTGTTCCACATTCATTTAAGTCTACGCATTCACGATACTCTAAGTTATCTGGTGTGCAAACACTCCAAGGACCACAACTCCAACTCTCAACGCATTCCTCAACGAACTCCTCAGGCAAAGGCCTTATAGCTGAAAAATCTGGAGGCCCCATGATTGGAGCACCAACAGCATCACCCGAACCTGTGCCATCTCCTCCTGTTGGCTGAGTTGGTCTATCTTCAGGACATATACCACAATCTTGAGGGCAACTTCTACAATTCTCGTATAAATCACAAAATCCATCTCCACAAATTAAAGGAGGAACAACTATCGTTATATTTTTGAAAGTGTCTTCTTTCCAGTTTATAAGCCTGGCAGTCGAAGCATTGTCTCCAAACAAAACCGTTGCAGGCTCGCTATTTACTCTGACAAGTACTATTTCCCCTTCATTGCCACCATGAGCTGTTCC
>SKHC01000069.1 GCA_007117145.1 Candidatus Woesearchaeota archaeon | reverse complement strand
TTCTACTTCTATTATTGCTTTGCCTTCTTTTACTTGGTTCATTTTTTTTAGAATTATTCTTTTTTTGAGAAGTTTTTGAAACTCTCAATTATGTCAACGACGTATTTTCCTTCATCTAACTTGTATATTAGTGGTTGCTTTTTTTTGAACAAGTTTACAAGGTCTAATTCGTATTTTCCAGGTTTTATTATGTTAATGCTTTCAATATCAAGTACTACAGGTAAGTCTTTATTTGGCCTATCCCCTATGATGTCTAACACGTCACTTTCTATTTGTTTCTTTTCTTTTGGAGTTAGATTATTAGTTCTGTTTTGTGCTTCTTCTAAGTCTTCTTTTTTGACGAAGAAAAATAGTTTTCCACCACAACTAGTACATCCTTTTAGAATAGCTTCAGAAGCATCTCCGTGCATCGTTCCACATTTTACACATTGGTGAGGCATTTTATATCACCTCTTTTTTTTCTTTGGAGCGTCTTCTGCTAGTAATTGTATTTTGCTCGGGTCTTGTTTAATCTCTTTTATTATGCTTGCAGGTCCAATTATTGTGAATCCGTACTGGTTTCCAAGTAACACGTTTATCAGTTTACTCTTTATTTTGGTAAGCCATGTGTAGTGTAGCTCAGGGCTTGTTACAAGCTCAACACCTTTAAAATCATCGTCTATTTGTTCCATAGTTTTTCTGATAAGGGTTGTTTCCTCTTCATTAGTTAATCTTCCTTCTAGTAGAATTATTTTATCTGTTCTGACTACTTTTAGCAGTTTATTTATTCTTTTGTCAGAGTCAAGGTCTTGTATTTCCTTATGTGGCATGTATTGTAGTGTAACCATTTTTTCATGCAGCGAGTTTTATAAGTTCCTCGTAGAACTCCTCTATGTTTTTTCCGTATTTGGCACTTATTCCAATTACTTTGTATTGTGGGAATGCTGCTTCTATCCTTTTTATGTCTGCTTTCTTTAAATCTACTTTGTTAGCGACAACTAGTACCGGGATTTTTCTAGCTTCTAAGTTACCCATGATTGTTATGTTTACTTGGCTGTAAGGATCAGTCGTAGCATCTAACACGACGATTACTGTGTCCATGTCATCAAGCCATTTTATACTGTCAATTACTCCTTTAGTTGCTTCTTTAGCTCTCACTTTTGCTTCTTTTTCTTTCATTCCTTCTTTTAAGAAATCTTCGTAGTCAATCTTTGTTGCTATTCCAGGTGTGTCTACAAGTCCAAAGCTAATTTCTTTGTTTCCGCTTTTAATTGTGACTTTTTCTTTAAAAATTACTTCTCTTGTTTCGTGGGCTATGCTACTTACACTTCCCATTTGTTCTCCAAGCCAATCTTCACATATTTTGTTTGCTAGAGTTGTTTTTCCACCGTTTGGAGGGCCGTATAAGCCTAGTTTGATTTGTTTTTTCTTTTTGAATAAACCTTTGAATAAATTATTGAAAAATTTCTTAAGTTTTTGTATCATATAAAATCAATCTCCTAATAGTTATATAAATTTTTTGTTTATCATGAACTTGTTATCTCTATTTGACAAATATTTGTCGAATAGCATACTCTGGTTATGGTGTTTAAGCCTATATTAATATCTCCATAAATTGTTTGGTTTAAAAAATTGACGTATTGTCTTTCTTTATATACTATGACTACGTCTCTGTTATCGCTTATGTTTATCTCGTATGATCTGCCTTCAAGTGTTGGGGGTATAAAGAACTCTCTGCTATAATTTGCAAGACTTATTGTTGCAAGCCTGATTTCTCCATCTACGAGGTCGAATAATTCTTGAACTACCAACTCGTCTTGTGCTCTAATTCTTCTCTCAGCGTCGGCGTTTAGCAATACAAGGAGAACACTTACTACAAGTATTGCAAATCCAAGAAGCACCATGAATTCGATGCTTGATTGTCCTTTTTTCATCTTAACGTTAATTCAACAAAGCTCCCTTTACTTTCTATTCTTATTCTGTTTGTTCCTCTAGTGATGTTTATAGTGCACTCATCAGCGCAGTCTTCGTCTGTTGTTATTGTGAATCTGTCGAAAAAGTACACGTTTTGACTAATTCCAAATTGAGTATTGTAAGTGAAAAATAGTTCTGAGTTATTCTTAATTCCTGCGTTAATTATGTTGTCTGGCATTCTAATTTCAACAGTTTTCCAACTATTTGGTCCAATTCCAAACATTTCCTCAGCCCCAATTTTAATAGCGTTTCCAGCACTATTGATTTGAGCACTTGCAATCTGAGTTGTTGTTCCTTGAGCATAGCTGAAAAAAAAGTATGCTGCAGGCAACAGTAAAGCTGTCGCGACAGCTACAATCATTAAGAATTCTACACTACTTTGACCTCTTTTTTGCTTTATTGGCATATACTCTTTGTATTCGTATTCGTTTATAAATATTTTCAGTGGTTAGCGAAATCTTTATATAAATACTTGCAGGTATTTTTCTATATGAAAAAAGGTAATGTTAGTCCAATTGTTTTATTCATTCTCATGATTGCAGTTTTTGTGAGCATAATCAGTTTTTTTTTCAGCATAGCTGAAAGAATAATCACTGCAGATACTGGTTGTGACGCAGTCATTTTAGATGTTCAACTGGCTTGTCATACAGGGAGCCAGATAAGAATTGATTTGACAAATACAGGTGTTGGTTTAGATTCTTTGGTTTTATTAACGTGGGGGGAAGTAGAGCGAGAAATAACGCTTCCAAACAGTGACTTGGCAAGCCAAGAGTTTTTTAGAGTCTCAGTGCCCTACACTCAAAGTGTAAACAGAATAGCTTTGATTCCGACTGCAGATGGGGAACAGTGTAGGTCTAGAACTTACGTTTTTGAGGAGGTTTCATGTTGAAAATAGAGTTAGATTTAAACAAGTCCGTTGAAGAGAACGCAGCTAAGTATTTTGATGAGGCTAAAAAGGCGAAAAAGAAGTTGAAAGGCACCATTCAGGCAGTAGAGGAGTTTAAGAAGAAAAAACAAGTGTTTGATAAAAAAGTTTTAAAAGAAAAAGAGGTAGAGCAAAAAATTGAAGTGGAGAAGTCTAGGAAAAAGTTTTGGTTTGAAAAGTATAAGTGGTTTATAAGTTCAGATAACTTCTTAGTTATAGGTGGGAAAGATGCCATGTCAAACGAAGAAATAATAAAAAAACATGTTTTAACCAAAGACTTAGTTTTTCATACAGAAATGCCAAAAAGTCCTTTCGTCATAGTAAAAAATGATAAAGCTCTGGTTCCAAAAACCACGTTGGTTGAAGCAGCAGTGTTTACAGGACTTAATAGTAAGTCGTTTAGTGATGGTATGTCTTCTGCTGATGTGTTCATGGTAAAACCAGAGCAAGTTACAAAAAAAGCTATGTCTGGAGAGTACTTAACAAAAGGTAGTTTTATGATTTATGGAAAAAGAGAGAACTTCCAAGTTAACTTAGAGCTTGGGGCAGGTATAATTAATTGGGAGGGCCAAAACCTAGTTATGGTTGGCCCAAAATCTGCTATAAATACTCATTGCGAGAAAAAAGTTTTTTTAAAACAAGGTACATTGAAAAAAGGAGAAATGTCAAAGAAATTGATGAAGCACTTCAATTTAAGCACGAACGATGACTTATTAAGCCAATTACCTCAAGGCACATTTGATTTAGTTAAAATTAAAAAATGAAGCGTATTACCAATAACATGGAATTAGTAATGCATCTTGGAAAGAAAGGAATAACACAAGAATTCTTAGAGGAGGTTAACAAAAACCTTAAGGCGAATTACCAAGTTAGAATAAGATTGCTTCCAAGTTCTTTGGGAACTCAAGACAGATTTAGCATGAAAGATCAGTTTAAGGAGTTATTTCCTAAAAAGAAAGTGACGCTTATAGGCAAAACCCTAACTATATCTAAGTAAGATTTATAAATCATTGTTTTCATACCTATAATAATGGCCGAGTCTATGTCTTCAGGAGAATTGCTTGTAAAGTTTGGATTTATTAATAAAAAAGGTAAGTCTAAGTATAAGTTTGATGAAAAAAAAGGGTACTACGTTCCAATTGAAGGTACTAAGTATGATCCAAAACATGCAGATCAAGAAATGGAAGAAGAGGCAAATATTAGTTGGAATAAACAATACTATCCTACAGATCATCCAACTCCTGCTGTTCGTTACAAAATAGTTTATGAGTCCTTTAACATGTCTTTAGAGGAGATGTATTATTGGACTATTAATCATTTAAGACAAGATGCTGGTTTTCCACAGCTTATCAAAGTCCAAGACGTTTTCAGTGCTTCGGAGAATAGCGCGATGTTTGGTCAAAGCGCTCAAAGACTTTCTATTCAAGAAGATAGAGCGTCAAATTTTATGAGGACGATAGCTGAAATGGTTAAGACATTATTTCAAATAGTTAGAGAGCTTAGAATTTTGGATGAGCGGTTAGAAATATATAATGCGTGGGAGAAGTCAAAAAGCGCAGATGCTACATTGAAAGGTTTATACGCTGACTTTGCAGAGAATAGAGGTCAGCAGATGCAGCCAGGCAGTCTTTATCACTTGGCAAATCAAGTGGGGTACGCTGCTTTACCTGACTTGTTTTTTAATACTCTAGTTTACAAAAAAGAGGACGTTGATAAAGTAGTTGAAGGTATGCCTGGCTACAATAACAGTGTTAAGTCAGTGCTTAAAAGAAAGTTGTACCAATTCGTTGTTTGGAAAGAGAAAACTCATAAAGAATTAGTTTCAAGAAAAAAGTTTCAAATCAAATATTTAAGACAACACTACACAACAATTAAGATGTACATGAGCTGGGTTAAACCCTATCTTAGACACATAAAAAGACTTACTATGAACGAGAATCAACTTGAAAGCCCTGACTTAATTGGTAGTTTTGAGACAAGCACAACAGAAATAGAAGTGCTAGGAATAAAGCCAAATCCAAAAAGTGATTATAACAGTGTTGTCATGCTCACCTATAAGTTTAACACAAGGCCAGTTATGCAGTTTAAGCAAGAATATAATCAAGGTCCTATACATATAGGTCGGGGGCACATACATCTTAGAGCGTTTGGTTGGACTGATCACCAAATTGATATGTATAAAAAGATGAGAGACTACGAGGATAGGGAGCTTCTTGGTTTAGTTGATGAGCAATTGCAAAGTGCTATGGAGATGTTAGGAGATGACCTTGATAAGTATATTAAAATGGCAGAGCAAGACTTAGAACATGAGGAGGAGCTTGAAAGGCAGTCAAAAGAAAACATTGATCCAAAAAAACTTACAAAGATAGATTCTGGGTTTGGTGCTGCTGACCCATTCGTAGCTGTAATTAAAGGTATAGGTGATATTGCTTCAGCGTTCATACCTGCAGATACTTTTAAAAAAAGAGCTGTGGTTAAAGGTCCCAAAGGAGATATTGGAAAGGCTATAAGTGGAGCTAAAACTGGAATGTTTATGGTTTATAACAATTATAAGAAGGCGCATCAATTGTTGTCTTGGTAAAATGAGTGACTCATTACTTGATAAAATAAATAATTTAAGGAAAAGAGAAGTCGAGCTAGCTGAAGAGTTAAAAGAAGCAGAGAAAAAAAAAGAAGAAGAAAAACAAGAACTGCAAAAAGAGCTTCAAGACACAATAAAAGAGTTATTGCTTGAAGAAAAAAAACGCTTTGAAGAAAGTCAGAAAACAGATTCCATAGATAATTTCCTTCAAGAAAACCCAGAAGACCGGCAATTTTCTAACAATCAAACAAAGGAAGCAAATGATTTTGATAACTCTTTATATAATTCTTTAAAGAAGGTGACAGATAAGCCATACGATGTTTGGTCTCAGACTGAGAAAAATTTCGTGGAGAACGTTTCATATCAGTTAAACAAGTTGAAAAGCACTTATTCTGTAGAGCAAGATTTATCTATGTTTAGGGCTGAAAAATTACTAAAAATGGATGAAGATAAAAAGTACAGGGTATAATTATCGAAATATTTATATGCTTTTTTTTATACTAGTATACAATATGATTTTTAATAACAACAATTATTATGGTGAAATAGACGAATTAAACGCAGACGAGCACTTCAATGCTTTAGAGCCTGCTAACTATGATGAGCGAGGAGAGCCAATAACTCCAGACGATGCCATAAATTTTACAACTAAAGAAGTTGGTGTAACTTCAAATCCTATGGGTAACACTTTAGAGAGTTTGAAAAGTAGAATAAAAGAAGGAACTGGAAGGATAGAGTTTAGTTTTTTAAAAGGGGGAAAAGGTAACAGTCAACAACCAACTCCTGAGTCTTATGGTACAAGAGAAAGAGCAGATATTAGAGAATTATTAAAAATAAATGAGATGAAAACATCAACTCACGCTCCAGTTCATGCAGAAAGCCTTGCTGGGTTTGACAATCAAAGAGGGTTTAACAGTTTTCAAAGAAGCAATGCGTTAAAAGAAATAAAGCGTGCGATTGATTTCGCAGGTGAAGCTACAAAAGGAGGGGCAATTGTTTTTCATTTACATGAATGGCAACGTCCATTATCTGAGATTACAGATGGTGATACGCATTTTAAGATGTATGATGAGGAGGATAAAGAAACTCCTTTGTATGCTGTGGATGATAGAACTGGTCAAATAATAGAGGGGATTAGTAGAAATAAGACTGTTTTCAGACCAAAATATCAAACTGCTGGAAGTGCAGGTCTTGCAGGTAAAAAAGATTCTAAAGGAAACCTCTTAAGAGTAGATGATTGGATAGATGTAGATGGAAATCTCATACCAAAAAATGCAGATACTGAGAGATTATTTGACAGAGTCCCAATTTTTAATAAGGAGAAAACTAATTTTGAGACAGAGGAGCTTAACTGGGAAAAACTAGATGCTTTAACTAAAGAATACAATAAGGGAAGACCAAGACATGAGGAAATTGGTCCTGAGGAGATGTTTGCCAAAATTCAGTTTGAAAACAAAATACTCCAAGCTAAAGGAAGTAGTATTTTTCATGCAAGAGGGTATGAGAAAGAAAAAAAGCAACTTGATGAAGTTAAGACATTAATAGATGAGTATAATAATTTAAGAGATAATTTACCTGAGGAAAGAAAGTTTCAAGCCGATGCTTGGTTAGCTACTAAAACTGGAAGTAAAATTTCTATTGATGATTTAAAGAAGGATTATGAGTATTTTAGAAATAGTTTGCGTCACGTTCATGAGTCTAGTGCTAGTGCAGATGTTCAAGCAAGGGAGTTAAAAGAGACGTATAAAAATATTACGAGTCTTGAAAAACATGGTTTAAACAAAACAGCAGATACAATTGCTCAAGCAGGTCTTTACGCAATGGAAGTTTACAAGAAAAACAAAGAAAAGTATGGTTTAGAGGATCCTATCTATGTGGCTCCTGAGAATTGGAATATACAAATGTATGGTAGTCATCCAAAAGAGTATAGGGAAGCAATTAAAAAGTCAAGAGAAAGAATGGTACAAATGCTCAGAAGTAGAAATCACTCAGAAGAGGAAGCAAAGAAACTTGCAGAGAAGCATATCAAGGGAACACTTGATATTGGTCATTTGAATATGTACAGGTATTATTTCCAGGCAAAACCAGGAGACACTCCTGAGAAAACAGAGGAGCGGTTTAATAAGTGGATGCTTGATGAATCAGAGAAACTAGTAAAAGAGGGAATTGTAGGTCACATACACTTAAGTGATAACTTCGGATTTGATGATGAACATTTAACACCAGGGCAGGGTAATATTCCGATGAAAGAATTTTTGAAGAGAATGGAAAAGCACGACATTAAGGATTTAATCATAGAGACGGGCTCTTACAATATAAGTACGGCTCAACCCGATACTTTAGCGCTTATGGGTAGCCCAGTTTTTGGAAAGAACAGGAGGATGCGTCAAAACCAAGTACATCAAGGACATTTTGGTTATCAGGCTCCAGGATTTTTCATAGCAGGGTCCTATGCTCCAAGCAATGATTGGACCACGTGGACAGACGTTCCTTTAGAATAAGTAAGAGTAGAAAGTTATTTAAATCATAAAATTTGATTTCTTTAAAGGAGAGGTGTGATTTTGGAGTTTAAAGTAAGCAAGAGACCAACAAAAACAAAAGAAAATTATTCTGATAAGTCCATTGATATAGCTTACAAATTCACAAAGAAAATACATGATGAGCTTGGAGATCTAATTAAAGCAGTGGTTTTGTTTGGTAGTACTGCTAGAAAAAAGCAAGATTCTCAAGACATTGACATATTACTTGTTGTTGATGATATAAGTATTGTTTTCACAAAAGAATTAATTCAAAGTTATAGGATAATAGTTGAAAAAACAGTTCAAAGCATAAGTCCAAAGCTTCATGTTACCAGTATGAAGTTTACGAGTTTCTGGGAATATATTAGGGGGGGAGACCCTATAGCTTTGAATATGTTAAGAGATGGATTTGCTCTTTTTGACACAGGGTTTTTTGAGCCAATACAACTACTTTTAAGCCAGGGCAGGATAAAGCCAAGCCCCGAAGCGCTATGGGCATATTATAATAGAGCTCCAAACACTTTGAGGATGAGTAGAGTTAAAATACTTGAAGCATGCGTAGATTTGTATTGGGCGGTTATTGATAGTGCTCATGCAGCTTTAATGTCTGTAAACCAAGTTCCTCCAAGCCCAGAGCACGTTGCTGACTTATTAGAAGATAAGCTTGTAAAGCCAGGTCTCATTGAGAAAAAGTATGCTTGGTCTATGAGGAAGTTTTATGATTTGAGTAAGAGGATAACCAAAAAAGAGATTAGGTCTGTTTCTGGCAAGGAATTTGATAAGTATTACGATGAAGCTTTAGATTTCGTAAAGAGAATTGAGAAGTTCTTAAATAAATAAAAAAAAAGAAAAAAATAATGGTTCTTATCTTACAATATCTTAATTAAAAGTATTATTAATAAAATTGCAAGAATTACAACTATTGCTCCAAGTAAGATTATGTATAATTGTTGGTCTTGGAATCCGCTAGTTGTTGGTTGTGTTACAGGTGTTCCAACCACTATAGGTGTTTGGTTATCAACTGGTTGCACTATGATCCCATTACTTGGCTCTGAAGGTTGTGTTGGCTCAGTTGTGTCTGTTGGACAATTACCAACTTGCAGAGTTAAAACCTCTGAGTCTGTCCAATCACCCACAGTTACAGTTGGATGTGCGTATACTTCAACTGTGTATTGTCCTGGCCTAGCGTCTCGTGGGATGTTTAAGTTAAAATTGACTCTACTTGAGTCTCCAACCCATAAATCCAAGTTTCTTCTGAATTCTTGAATGTTTAGACTTGGTATGTTTACTTGAACCATTGCGTTAGATAAGTCTCTAATACCTATATTTCTTATATCTGTGCTTACAGTAAAGAAAGTGTTTTCACAAGTAACTAGTGTAGGGGTAAGTGTTGTTCTGCTAAGCCTTACATCTCTTGTTTGTCTTTCAATATCTAATTCTAATATCCAAGTTTCTCCGTGTCTTGCGTTGTTTTCATCAATTCCAAACACAACTAATTCTAACTCGAATGGTGCATCTTCTAATTCTAATCTGTCATCATCTAAGATGAAGTCAAATCTTAAATCGGTGCTTGTCCTTCCAGCTCTAAGTCTTCTAAGTGTTTGAAGTTGCCCGTCAGCATCGTCAATATCTAAGCTGAATAGTTCTGCTTCAATATCTTCAAGTTCGATGTTGTCGAAGTCGTTTCTAATTCTTAGTTGGATTTCGATTCTGTCTCCAAGTTGTGCTTCTCTTCTAATAGTTCCAGGAGAGTCCATTCTTTCTCTTCTTCCACCCACTGTAACTTCGATGTTTTCAATTACAAGCATGTTTTGTGTTTCTAAGAACACATCTCTGGTTTGAGTGTTAACTACGTTGTTGCTTTGTCCATTCAAAACTATTTGTCCTATTCTGTTCCTTCCACTGTCTTGAGTCATTGGAACTTGTGCCGTGACGCTTGCAAGAATACTGCTTTTTGCAGGAATAGTTGTTGAAGGTAGACTGATTTGGATATCGTATGCAGTTCCAACGTTTACGAATTCTGCTTCTAAATTCGTGATGTCCCAGCTACCTGTGTTTGTGATTTCATAAGTAGTTGTTACTAGTTCTCCTCTTCTTTGAGTGCTACTTCCAAGCTCTATTGCTGATGCAGTTATTTGGCTTGGGTCTCCTGTGACTTGCACTTGAAAGCTTTGAGTGACGTTGTCTGTTGTGTTACTCACAACTATTTCGACGTCGAAAATGCCGCCACTAGAAGGTGTCCAAGTGACAACTCCTGAATTGCTAATAGACATTCCGCTAGGACCATCTACGCTATAACTTAAGGCGTAATTCTCAGGGTTACTGACTATTACTTCGTAATTGTACTGTTCGTTAATTTTTCCTGTAAGCTGCGGACTACTCGTTATAGAAAAGTCTGCTGCAGAAACTATTGCAGGTGCTAAAAGTAGCATTGCAGTCAGGATCATAGCATATTTTAATTTCATTTTACAACTCCCTCCATGGATCGTGTGTTATTACAGTAGAGTGAGAAAACCTTTATATATTTTTTTATTCGGCAAGCATATCATTGAGAACTCTTCTGTAAAGTGAAATATCATGTACGCCTGTGATTCTGACATCGTTTATGAAAACTGTTGGGGTAATAGTCACTCCAGCTCTTCTTGCATCTCTTATGTCTTCTCTGACTTCATCTCGGTATTTTTGTGAGTCTAGACATTCTTCAAATTCAGCTATGTCAAAGTTCATCTCTCTTGCAAAACCAACTAGATTATCTCTTGTATAAGTGTTGGTTTCAAACACGTAGTTACTGTATTCAAAGAAATCTCCCTGTTCAAAAGCACATTTTCCTGCTTGAGCAGCTAATTCGCTTCCAATATTTTGAGTAATAGGAACACTTCTATAAACAAATTTTACTCTATCTGAGTATTCGTCAATGAGTTGATTCATAACTTGTAGGTTGAACTGCTTAGTAAATGGACACGTATAGCATCCAAATTCTAAAAACACGATTTCTGCATTTTCAGGTCCTACAAAGGGTCTGTTTTCACTTGAAGGAGTCTCTCTTGAAGTTAGTCCGGATTGACTAATTAACCATATAACGGTTATAACCACTATGATGCTCAACGTCCAAAAAACATATTTTTTTGCTTTTTGTTTACTTTTTTCTGATTGTTTTTGTTGTTGCTGCATCTTCTTGAAAGTCTTGTCTTTTTTCTTTTTCCCCATGTAAGTCCCCTCAAATACTAATAAATATTAACAGAATAAAAAAATAAATAAATTTTTTACAAAACTTCAAATTCTACAATTGAACTCGAAACGACATCTTCACTTACTTTGCAGTCATCTCCTGTAGTTGCAAAACCACATCCTTGACCTCCGTAAGGTATATAATCGTATTCTCCTCTATCAGCTGTTGAAGCACAGCCTGCGACCAGCAACATAAGTGCCAAGCCTAAAACCAAAATAACGCTTGTTTTTTTCATTTTTTATGCACCCCTAGGAATAGTCAATTGGAAATGTTATAAATAGTTTTCGTAAATTTTAACAATACCCATAGATTTCTGTTAGTTATGGATTACTACGATGAAATTGCTGATTCGTATCATGAACTTTACGGAACAGAGCAACAAGCCAAATATGAATTTATATCTAAACTAGTCGAAATCAAAGGTAATGTGTTAGATGTTGGTTGTGGTGATTGCCAACTAGCAAAGCATTTCAAGGTTAAGTACTACGGAGTAGAGCCTGCAAGTAAACTTGTAACCAAAAGTAAGCACGCAGATTTTTTTGACATAAGAAACATACAACTATGCACAGCAGAAGATATGATACTAAATACTAAATTTGACATAGTAATGTGCATTACAGTTGCACATCATTTCACAAATCCAAGACTAGTTTTTTCTAAAATAAAAAAGAGTTTAAAACCACAAGGAAAAGTAGTAGTTTCAATTCTAAAAAACAGTCAGAAAAGAAAGGAATTAC
>SKHC01000035.1 GCA_007117145.1 Candidatus Woesearchaeota archaeon | reverse complement strand
CACGAACACTTTCTATACCGTAGAGTTTTTCCATCTCGTACAAGTCATTAGTGTAACTTCTAGTCTCATCCACAAAGTCTAACTTCAAAGCATCTTTTAAGTTACTACCTGCTGTGATAGCTACGTACTCATCATCTTTTTTCACAACTAAAACTTGGCTTACTCCTTTCAAACCAAAAACGTAGACTTTCTTTAACTTCTCTTTTAACTTGTAAAGAATCGAAACGTCTTTATCTTTCCCTGTCTGAACTACTTGGATGTGATTACCTTCAACTTTGAATTCAAACGCTTTAATTGACTTTTTCAAAGCAGTAACTAAAGCCTCAGCAGTAGTATGTAATAGTTTTAGTTTTGCTGGATCTAAAACGATGTCTAATCTTGACTCAACAAGGTTGGTGTCAATTTCTTTTATGAAATCATCAAGTGTTAACTCTTTTAAGCTCTCACTTACTTTCTTTATGTCCTTTCCTTTATTAAAAGGAGGTTTTAAGTATAAGTGCATAAGCTCACTGCTAATTGTTTTTCGACCATCCAACACCTCAATTAAACGAGGAAGACCTGTGGTTACGTTCATCTCAGAAACTCCAGCGAAGTGAAACGTGTTCAACGTCATCTGAGTACCTGGCTCACCTATACTTTCCGCGCTGATAACTCCAACGCTTTCACCTGGAACTGCAAGGCACCCTTGGTACTCTTCCATAACAGCTGATAAGATTCTCTCAACTCTGTCTTCTTTAACGCCTTTTGGCAAGTTCTCTTTTACCTCATCTAATATCGATTTTGGCAGTTTATCTTGATACTTTGCAAATATTTTATCCATTTTCCATAACACCTATTTAACAGACTCGATTATACTTTTAATATTGATCTTGCCACCTTCAGTTTTAGAGACATCTAAACCATCTTCTCCGTAGTTGAACTGAACGATTTTCTTTGAAGCATCTCTTACTGTGAAGTCATACTCGACTTTTAAATCCTGCATCGCATTTGCAAGTCTTCTATAAAGGTAACCCGACTTTGGAGTTCTAAGAGCAGTATCCATCATACTATCTCTTCCAGTCATTGCCATAAAGAATAACTCATAAGGTTTTAAACCGAACTTGAAACCTGTCTGGATGAATCCACGAGCATCAGCTCCTAAGTCGTTTGGTTTAAAACAACTCAAACTCCTGTTTCTATATCCTTGACTTATCCTTCCACCTCTAAGAGCTTGTTGGCCTACCACCGCAGACATTTGAGCTATGTTGATGTTGTTTCCACGAGCTCCACTTCTAACCATCTTCATAGTGTTAGAGTCTGTACTCGCTGTTTGCTCAACTAATAACCCTGCTTCATTTCTTAACTTGTTTAATCTTTCCAAGATTCTAAGCTCTAAGCTCTCAGCCATGCTTCTACCTGGCAAACTTTCAAGTTTTCCTGATCTAAAATCAGCGATTAACTTGTCAACGTCTTTGTAAGCTGACTTTTTATCTTTATCAATTTGTGAATATGCAGACTCTGATAAGTCAATATCTGAAATCTTACTTGTAAACCCATACTTTAACAAAACCTCTGCTCCAAGACCATTAATGTTTCTTAATAGCAAGATTATATCATCAGCACCATACTTTTTGTGAAGGTTTCTAAGTAGCAAACCACTTCCCTGACCCAAATTGTTAGAATCAAGAACTCCTGAAACTAGTTTACCATCCACGATTCTAACTATTGCATCTGGATCATCTGGGTTTTTTGCAAACAACCTGCTTTTTCCCGTAAAATTGAAATCATCAGGTATAATCGTACTAAAAATTTCTTTACCTGTAACTCTTGGCTTGTTTGGAAGCTTATCATAATTCTCAATACCAGCACTTGCAAGTAAATCTATTGCTTGCTGCCTTGAAACTTCAAATCCATCCTTGGTTAAAACGTAGTTACCACTTATGCTATCTTGAACACAAGCAATAATACTTAAACCATATCTTGGACTGATTATTTGAGTTTGAACTTCCATTAAGATTTCAGACTCTGCCCTTGCTTCTTCTGTTTGAGGAATGTGAAGGTTCATCTCATCCCCATCGAAATCAGCGTTGTATGGAGCACAAACCGCAGGGTTCAACCTTAAAGTCATACCTGGTAAAACCTTAACTTTGTGACACATCATACTCATTCTGTGAAGACTTGGCTGTCTGTTAAATAATGCGATGTCTCCATCCATTAAATGCCTTTCAACTATGAAACCTGGCTGAATTTCTTCTAATAATTGTTCTTTTGTTTCATCACTTACCTTTTTTCTTTTTCCATCAGGCCTTATCATATAATTAGAACCTGGGTATGTGTCTGCGCCTCTTTTTATGAATTCTTTCAAGTATTCCATGTTCCACTCAGTAACCCTTTCAGGGATTGTGAGTTTCTTTGCAATCATTAAAGGAACACCGACTTCGTTGATATCTATCTTAGGATCTGGACTGATAACTGTCCTCGCACTGAAATTAGTTCTTTTACCAATAAGGTTAGTTCTAATTCTACCTTCCTTGCTTTTAATTCTACCAACTAACGTTTTTAATGGCTGACCACTTCTATGTCTTGCCGGAGGTAATTGTGCTACTTCGTTATCAAAGAACGTTGTTATGTGATATTGTAATAAATCCCAAAGATCCTCAATTATTATCTCCGGAGCTCCTGCGTTGATGTTTTCAAATAATCTTTGATTTATCCTTACAATGTCTCCTAACTTGTGAGTTAAGTCATCTTCGCTTCTCTCACCGCTTTCCAACGTGATTGAAGGACGCATAGTCACTGGAGGTATTGGAAGAACTGTTAAAATCATCCACTCAGGTCTTGCAATAGCTGGATTAATACCGAAAACGAGTAAGTCTTCATCTACGATTTTTTCAAGTCTTGCTCTAACCTCAATTGGACTTAACCTTTTATCATCTTCTAAGAAATTGGTTGGCTTATCTATACTCACCTTTTGCTGTTTCTCAGCACAATGAGGACACTTACTTATAGTCCTGAGGCTTGCAATAACTTCTTTAATTTTATCTCTTCTCTCATGAGGACCTTGCTCTAGGCTTATTTTATCTAGTAAATCTTTAACTTCATCTAACCTTTCATTTGGAATTAGTATTCTACCACACTTCCTACACGTACTTCTTAAAAGGTCTAAAATTACACTAACAAAACTTATGTGAACAACAGGTCTTGCAAGCTCCATGAACCCAAAGTGACCTAAGCTTTCTTTTAGCTTTTGACCATCAGTCTTACATCTAAGCCCTGGATCAATTACTCCAAGCCGAACATCCATAAGACCCCCATCAACAGGGTAACCTTCTTTATCATAAAGCTCAGGAGTTACAACTTTAGCTTTTGCCATTTCTTTAATATCTTTTGGACTTAAAAGACCGAATTCAATCGAATCTATGTATTTGTATATTGGTTTGTCTTCCATCATATTCACCTAAAACTTGCTTTTTAATCTCAGCTTCGGATATAAACCTAAAGCTTTGAATTCATCGAGTAGCAACCTAAACGCGTAGCTTACCTCGATATCTGTCATTTCACTCTCATCATCATGCAAAGGACTCACCGCCCTATTATTTTTTCTTGCATCATAGTACCCAATTAACCCAGAGGTTTCACACACTGGAACAACGATTTTATCTGAATCAAACCTCTCTTTTAAAGTAAGTGAAGCACCGTGAGCTACGAAGGTGTCTTTCTCCATCTCTCCAAGTCTTAAACCACCTTCTTTAGCTCTACCTTCAGTTGGTTGTCTTGTCAGCAATTGAATTGGTCCACGAGCTCTGCTGTGAAGTTTGTTTGCCACCATGTGTTTTAATCTTAAATAGTAAATGTTACCGATAAATATCTGAGTTGTGTATTGTTCTCCTGTAACTGGGTTGTACATCGTCTCAGTACCATCTTCTCTAAACCCAAGGTTTAACAATTCTTTTCTGATATCTGCCTCTGTCTCACTTTCGAAAGGAGTTGCATCAATTAACCTGCCATTTAAACTCCCAACTTTACCCCCTAATAACTCGAGCATGTGAGCTACAGTCATCCTACTTGGGATACCGTGCGGACTGAATAATATGTCTGGCCTAACACCTGTACTTGTAAATGGAACGTCAGCTTCAGGAATAACTAATGATACTACTCCCTTTTGACCATGCCTAGAGGTAAATTTATCTCCCATCTCAGGCAGTCTTTGCTCTCTAAGTCTTACTTGAACTAACTTGTTTCCCTCTTGGTTTTCAGTTAAAGCAACGAAGTCAACTATTCCTTTCTCCCCGTGTTTTAAGGAAAGACTGCTTTCTCTTCTGCTATCTGTTGAAAGTGAGTATTCATCCATGCTACTTAAAAACCTTGGAGGACTTATCTTTCCAATAACTACATCTCCCTCACCCACCTTGGCTTCCGGGTAGATTATACCATCGTCTTCTAAATACCTGTAATCTTGCTCTGTCTTGTAACCTCTAACTTCCTTGTCTGGAACTGCGATTTCATCCATTAAACCACCTGAGTATCTTAACTCTTCAGCAATCACCGGTCTAAAATATGTGCTTCTTCCAAGTCCTCTGTCTATGCTTCCTTGGTTTACAACGATAGCGTCTTCCATGTTATAACCTCTATAGCTCATAACTGCAAGTGTAACGTTTTGACCGCTTGGATGCTTTTCGTAACCTGAAACATCGTGCATAATGGTTTTAACGATTGGCCTTTGAGGATAATGTAATAAGTTAACGTCCATGTCTAATCTGCTTTGGAAATTAGCCGCATAGAAACCTACTGCTTGCTTTTGATTTTTAGCTCCTTGATTTAAACGCACCGCGTGATTAAAATTAGCAAAAGGAACAAGGCTTGTAATGTGACCAACAATGCTTAGAGGAGTAACTTCTAAGTGAGTATGATCAGGAGTTAAATCTTCCTCAAAAAATGCAACTAAAGCATCTTCTTCTTCAACGCTGTCAAGATACTCAACTACACCTTGAGTTATCAAATCACTCCAATTAAACTCGTGCTTTTGAAGTTGCTCTAAGTGCCTTGGCGTTAATGTTGACTTTCCATCTCTTACAACAATTAAAGGTCTTGTACTTCTACCTTTACTTGTCTCAACTAGAATTTTATCTTCAAGCTCTAAGTAAGAGACGTTTACATACTTAGAAACTTTTCCTCTTCTCCTATCACCAACCAAGTCGTCCTTGAAACTCTTAGGATTAGTAACGGTTCCTACAAACTTGTTATCTACGAATACGTCAGTCATTTTACCCTCAACTCCAAACCAAACCCTTTAAGTTGATTTAATAATTCTTTTTCATCAATATCATGTGTTACTTCTGTTAGCAAAGCCAAATTCTTCCTAAGCCCAATATTGGTACCCTCAGGAGTTTCACTCATACAAAGTCTACCAAGATGCGTTGGATGCAAAGCTCTAGCATCAAAGTTTTCCTGACTCGCACTTAATGGACTTACAACTCTTTGCAAGTAACTCATCATGTTAATATAATTTAGTCTATCAATTCTTTGACTTATACCTTTACGACTACCAACCCAGTTACCAGTCGCCATAGCACTGTAAATCCTTTGAGTTAATAGTTTCTCCCTAATTATTACTTTGATACTTGGAAACTTACCTCTTTTCACAATTCTTTGAAAATTGTAGAGGATATCCCCAATTAAAACTTTCATGTTAACCCTGAACAAATCAGCAAGTAAATCCCCTGATAACTTCAACCTCTTATTTGCATAATGATCTTTATCATCCATTGGAAGTTGACCACTTGTTATCCTAATATAGCTTTTTAAGTATCTGCAAAGATTATATGCTTTTAACAAAGCTTCCTTTTCACTTCCACCGATGTGAGGCAGTAAGTATTTATCTAAGATTTCTTTAACTCTCTCAACTCTTATCTCTCTGCTTTGAGTAATACCTATTCTTTTTGCTATGTAATCATAAGCATCTTCTTGCGTTTTCACGTCAACGAATTCTAACAAGTTAACGTACATCTCAGCGCTATCTGGAAGAGCTACTTCTTTCATTATTTCTTCATCTTTTAACAGACCAAGTGCCTTTAATATTATTACAACAGGAATTCTTTTTACTCTTGTAAATGAAATGTAGAAAACTTCATCTTTCAACTTCTCCATTTGATGAGGAATCTTATAACTTCCCTGTTCTGAGAAAATCTTACCAACATAATCAGAAATACCTGTTGCTTGCTCTTCTAAAACGAATCTGTTAGAAGCTAAATCCTCAACTGCAACAACTGCCTTCTCAGTACCATTAACAATAAAGTATCCTCCCGCATCATCAGGATCCTCTCCTTTTTTAATTAAATCATCTCTTTTCATACCCTTCAAATGACAATGCTTTGATTTTAGCATTATAGGCAGAGAACCTATTTGAGTGGTAAAGCTCTCACGTTGAACCCCATTCACATGAGCACTAACATCTAAGTGTATAGGCGCTGCGTAACTTAGGTTTCTAAGCCTTGCTTCGCTTGGCATCAAATCCCTTTTACTACCATCAGCTTCTGTGATTTCAGGCTTACCAACAGATATCTTATCAAGCTTAATCGTGAATTTCTCAACGTTAGCCGGAATAATAGTTGGCTCTATTTCAGCGTTCTCCCGAATTATTTGCTGAAGCTCACTTGCAACAAAGCTGTTAAAACTATCGATGTTACCAGCAACGAAACTATTCTCCTCAAAATACTTTTGTAATAATATGTATGACTGCTTACTCATTTACAACCCCCCTATAAAAAACTGATTCACCAGCAGTTGAACTTCTTCTTTGAATCCTAATAACATCGTTTTCTTTAACATCTAGATGTTTTATCGCAGGATCTTTGATTAGAATCTTTGGCAAATCCTTAATTGTAATATTGTGAAACTCGAGCAACTTCTTTTTCTCATCATCTGATAGCTTTGTATGCTCAGGGATGAGAGTGTGGGTTATGGGTATTTTCTTTTTTTCGGCCATGTTATATCACGTGATTATATGGGTCGTACGAGATTCGAACTCGCGACACCTTGGTTAAAAGCCAAGTGCTCTGCCAGGCTGAGCTAACGACCCTTAAACTTTAGAGTCAAGAGTCAAAAACGCCCTGGCCGGGATTTGAACCCGGGTCGAAGCCTCGACAGGGCTTCATGATAGGCCACTACACTACCAAGGCAGACATAGAATACTTTCGCATTAGTTATAGTCTAATACAGAAGTACCCTACTCAAACTGATAGAGCTTTAAAACTTGACTCATGTAACGAGTGGAAACACAATCGATTTATAAACCTTTTGGTGGATATGAAATCAAAAGAAAAATGAGTCCCCCAGGGGAGATTTGAACTCCCAGCCTTCCGGTGTCGGCTGATTACATTTCATCCAACTCTGATTTTCAGAGCAGTCAACTAATATCTACAGCCGGACGCTCTGCCGTTGAGCTACCGAGGGATAGTTTTCGTAGCCTTGAACTATTTATAAAAATTACTGTTTAATATAAAACTTGGCACTGCTACTGTTTGCAAACGACTCTTTACCCTCGCTGTTCTCAAACTTAACCCTGCTATTTGGCAAAGTAATATCTCCAACTATTCTAAGAGTGCTTCTAATCTTATACGTGATTATTCTCTCTTCTAAACCCTCTAACACATCGAAGTGCCAGTTTAGAATTGTACCTTTCTTTGAAGTTTTAGTAATCTTGGTTGGTTTGATGCTTCCAACACTTTTGCTTTCAACGAATTCTGTGATTCTTGGAAGCATATCACTCACATTAATATTATATAGCGATTTGTTTGAACGGTTTCTAATATATAGCCTTATTTTTATATCGTTAACGCCTTCCTCTACTTGTTTTACAACGAACGCGTGTTTTTGAACAATTAAAGGACTTCTAAACACGAAATATGATAGTACTACTAATAAAGCCAAGAATAACAAGAATGCTAAAGGCCTATAATTTCTAATAACTGTAATCTGCATTGTTTCATCTGGCGCAAGAGACGGATTCCAAGCCATGTTCGCTTTGCCATTGATTTGAACTAATTCATAATCAACATCTGATGATAAAAAGATTCTTTGATACCAAGGAGCTCTAAGAGCTACTTCTTTGCTTCTTTGAACATTTCCTCTGTTTTGCAAAGTAATAGTTTCAGTGGTTTTAAACCAAGATGTCTCACTTTCAAAGACAGGAGTAATATCGCTGTAAGTTATAACTTCGAAGTTAGAGGTTAAATCGTAAAGCAATGCATCAATTAAAGGATAGCTAACTCTAGCTGAAAGTCTGTGTTGCCCTGGAGCCTGCAAAGGATTAATTGTGAATTGAAGGTCTCTTGAAACTTCAGCGCTTGGACCAACATCTACTACGAATTCTTCCCTGAATAATTCTCCATCTACTGTTACAACTAAACCTTCAAGGTTTCTTGGATTTTGATTTCTAATAACAACTCTGACTGTGTATGGCTCTCTTGGGTCTAACTCTCTTCTGTGCTCAATAGACATGGTTACGTGTGGCTGGAAACCAAACACTGAGTCAACACTTACCACTCTTATTGGAACTTGAACATCTTGTGAGAGGCCTTGATATCTAAATTGTAAGAGTAAATTGTACTGAGAAGGTAAAACAACACTTTTCGGTATGACTGTGAATGTAACTTCTTTTGTAGATTCTGGAGGAATCGTAGTCGCGCTTGGACTTGTAATCCAATTCGCTGCTTGATTTGGACCTAAAGACCATGTAACACTTACCGATTCAGGATTTGGATTGTAAAACGTGAAATTATAAGTTGCAATACCCATCGGAGGAATTCTATCAATTAAAGGGTTTACCTCGATATCTATAGCCGACACCACAGGTAATAGCATTGTCAAAGACAAAATAGTTAAGATTAAAATTGATTTCTTCATAATTGATTCCTCCCACATGTGATGTCTTTTAATAGATTTATATATTTTTCTGTTAATAATATTTTTAAATAACCTCTCTTTCTTTCAAATTATATGGCAAACAGAGCACCAATTATAAGCGTTTTAGGTCACGTAGACCACGGCAAGAGCAGTATTCTTGACAGTCTTAGAAATAGCAATATAGTAAAAGGCGAAGCTGGAGGAATAACTCAAGCAATTGGTGCTAGCATAATGCCTGTGGATGTAATTTTGAAGAGAATTGGAGAGCTTAGCGAAAAGCTAAAAATGAAGATTACAATACCTGGACTTTTATTTATAGATACGCCAGGACACGCAGCTTTCACAAGTCTTAGAAAAAGAGGAGGCAACTTGGCAGATATAGCTATCGTGGTAATTGACATAAATGAAGGGTTCAAACCACAAACAATTGAAACTATTGAGATACTTAAAAGTTACAAAACTCCTTTTATCATAGCTGCAAACAAAGTAGATTTGGCACAAGGATATAGGAAAACTAATCAGAATTTTTTAGAGAGTTTAAAAAGTCAAAGTGAACAAACTAAGACTTATGTAGAAACCAAGATATACGAGTTGGTTGGAGTTTTACACGAAAAATTCGGTCTTGGAAGTGAGAGATACGACAGAGTAGAAGATTTAACTAAGCAAATCGCAATTATCCCGTGTAGTGCAACTGAATCTATTGGTTTGGAAGAGATTCTTATGATAATAACTGGGATGAGTCAAAGATATTTAGAAGCTAACTTGAACTTGAATGTGAGTGGACCTGGAAAGGGAGTAATACTTGAGGTGAAAGAAAGTCTTGGGCTTGGAACAACACTTGACGTAATACTTTATGATGGAACTTTAAAGGTTGGAGATGAAATTATTGTTGGAAGTTTAAATGGTGCAAGGAAAGCTAAGATTAAAGCACTTCTAATGCCAGAGCCTTTAACTGATATGAGAGATAAGAAAAGTAAATATAAAGCAGTAAAAGAAGTTGTGGCTGCAACAGGAGTTAAACTTAGTTTTAGCAGTATGCCAGAAGATGTGGTAGCTGGGATGCCTTTGCAAAGCGTTCAAGGAGACACAACTCAAGTTGAGCAAACTATAAGTAATCAAATAGCAGAAGTCACAATTGACACTGACAAGAAAGGAATTATAATTAAAGCAGATACTTTAGGTAGTCTTGAAGCATTAACTAAACTGCTTAAAGAAAAAGACGTACCTATTAGAAAAGCAAGTATTGGAAACATCACAAAAAAAGATATAAGTGATGCAGAAAGTAACTATGAAGAAAACCCTGTGTATAGTTGCATTTTAGGATTTAACATAAAACAAGAAGAAAGCACAGAAAGAGTAAGGGTTGTGGTTCGAGATGTTATCTATGCTTTGCTTGACGAATACGAATTATTTGTAGTAGAAAAAGAAAAGGAAGTAGAGCAAAAAGAATTCGAAAAAATAACAAAACCTGCTGTTATCGAAGTTCTGCAAAACTGTTTATTTAGACAGAGTAATCCATGTATTGCTGGAATTGAAGTGCTTAAAGGAACACTTAAAACAAACGCCCACTTAATTAATAGGGCTGGAGATAGATTAACTTATGTTAAAAGCATACAATCAGACAAAGACTCTATTAGCACAGCAGAAAAAGGAAGGCAAGTAGCTGTAAGTTTGCCAAAAGTGGTTGGAGGCCGACACATACTTGAAGGAGAAGTGTACTACACAGACATAACTGAGGAAGAATTCAGGAAATTCAAATCACTAAAGAGATACTTGAAAGAAGAAGAAAAAGACATCTTAAAAGACATCGCCGAGATCAAAAGAAAACAAAATCCGCTGTGGGGAATATGAAACTTAAAATATATAATAGTAAAGAAAAAAAAGTGTTCTTAAAAAAACTCTTCAAACAATTTGGATTTGAGCCAAAGAAAGAATATGTTTACATGGAGAGTGGCAAACAAAAATTGTATGTTGTAAACGCAGATATAGCAAAAGTGAACCTTGACGATTACCGAATTGACAGCATCGGATTATACATTGGAAAATACCAGTTAGACGGGTTTAGACCAAGCATTGAAGGAAGTCAAATCATTGGACCTTTAGCTAAGAAAAATGTTGTTGAAATAACTCTTGAGCAAAGACATGAATGGCTTAAAGGACAAGACATAAATGTTGAAGGACCAAACGAAATAGTTATTGTGAAACAAGGAGAGGATTATTTAGGAGCTGGCAAAATAGTTAATGGAAAATTGTTAACTGGAATTCCAAAAAGCAGAAGGCTAAATGTTGTTAACGAAGAACTAGACTTTTAACGTGAATATATCTCTAAATTTTGAATCTAAGTATTCTGCAACCATGTCAACACCAGCATCTTTACTTTTCTCACACCTAACACCTGCTCTTTGAGGAGTGATGATATTGTCATGAAAACGCTCATACAAACCATGCCACTTATGAGTATAAATTTGAAACTCGGCAGGAACCCCCAGATATATTCTTTTAACAGTGATTCCAGGTATTTTCTTATCATCTCTTTCTAATTCAATATTTTCCCCTCTTTCTTTTCTTCTTAAGTAATCAGTAAGTCTTACCTCTGCAATTCTTTCTGCATCAATTACTAATTTTTTATCCCAAGTATCAGGCAAACTGTGGAAATATGGTTTCATGCCAGCCTTTTTATCATCTCCTGTACCCACCAAAGATACTTCTTTTTTTTCTTTATAAGCTAACACAGGAGTATTTACCAAAGTCATAACACCTGTGCTATCATATGCTTTCTCTGAAGGTCTAAGACCTAACACCCAATCAGTCTTCTTTTCAGCCTCCCTATGACTTCTTTTAATTCTTGTAGTAATTAACGTGTTATCATAATCGTTATCGCGACTTATGATTTTATACCCGTTTGAAACAGATAGTACTTTGATATCATCTAACTCATGACCTTTAAAATGATGCACTAACTCAAAGGGGTTTAGTTGTAACATATAATCTAATTTTGTTTCTGGAAAAAACTCTAAGTTATCTGGTTTGCTCGTTTCAAATTCAACGATTTTTGTTTCTAACT
>SKHC01000092.1 GCA_007117145.1 Candidatus Woesearchaeota archaeon | reverse complement strand
CTAGAGGAAAACAGTTTCATTTATAAATATTACTTATAGAATTTAGTTTACTCTCAGTAGTTTTCGAAGCAGTATGCTAAGTATTATGCTTAAAAGTATGTATGTTCCAAGCCAGCCAGGTCTCCAGCCAAATAAAGAAACGTCTCCTAAGGGTTTGACTTCTTTGTGATGAATGGTAACGCTTCTAAGGTTTGAATCATACGTTTGAACAGGGTTTACGTAGTCTTTGCTTGTTGTTATCAAGACTTCTTTTGTTTCAGTGAAAGTTTCTCCAACAAATACTAATTGAAATTTGCCTTCTGTGTTTGATCTAAGCGACCAAGACTCGTTTTCGTGTCCTATCACTTCAAATCCTTGTGGTAGTTGTAGTTCGACAGCTTCAGGTTGTTCTAAATCGATTGTTACTCTAAATACGTCTCCTGGCATTATTGGTTGGAATGCTAGGTTTGCTGCCATCCATCCAAAAACTAAAAGTAAAGGAAGTAAAGTGAAAATCATGGGCTTGAAGCTTTCTTTCATCAAAACACTGTTTTTTGACATCATCTCTTTTTGGATGGCCATAAACTTTTTTTGATTATCAACGTGTTTTTTTTGTTTTTCTCGAAGTTTTTTTATGTCTTCTTTAACTCTTTTTAGTTTTCTTTGATCTGTTACGAATTTGTAAACCAGAGTTGTAAGTAAAACAATTAAGAATGATACTATGAAAATTATCCAAAAGTAGCTTATGTTGTCAAGTAATCCTATCATTTTTAGTTACCCATAAACTTTCTAAGCATTGGGTTCATATCGTACATGTGCTGTTTTGCTATGTCTTCATATAACTTGTAGATGATCATTACTGTAAGTAATAGTCCAGTTCCAGTTCCTATGGCTCCTGTAAGGTCTGCTATGCTTGCTAGAAGTCCTATTGCAATACCTCCCATTATTGTAAGTGGCCATATGTATCTGTGTAATAGTCTCTCCAAGACTCTTCTATCTCTTCTAAATCCTGGTATTTGTAATCCTGAGCTCACCATTTGTTTACTTTGACTTGCAGCGTCAAGTCCTGCGGTTTGCACCCAAAACACCGAGAACACGGTTGCTCCCACTGTGAATAATAACACGTATCCTAAAGCTTGAAGTAACATAGTTCCTGTGACGCTTCCAACAACTATCGCGTTTAAAAGCTCTGGTGGGCTAACCCAAAATACGAATCCTGATGTTGGAACAGCATCACTAAATGTTCCAAGTATAGGGAATCCTCTGCTTTCAAATAGCCTTGCAAGAAGTTGGATGTTTGCAAGCAATGCGGCAACTAAAATGATTGGTATTACGTTTGCGTATAAGAAGTTTAATGGCCATCTAACTCCGTGTCCTTTAACTCTTCCAAAACTTAGCGGAATTTCTACTTTCATTGCTTGAACGTATACTACAAAGAAGAACACAGTCATTGTAGCTAAAACTCTAGCTCCAAGTATAGATGCTGTTTGCAAGCCTTCTGGGCTTCCACTCATCAAACTTTGTATTATTGCAGGGATTGCTCCTACTGCTATTCCTCCGCTAAATTCTGATGGGAATGGGTTTAGTAATTGTATGAATATTTCTTGGCTGACTCCTGCTGCGATAAATAAGCTAACTCCACTTCCAAAGCCATACTTTGTTGTGATGTCATCCATTAATATGATGAATAATCCTCCGATTACTAGTTGTCCGACAAGTATTAGTGGGCTAACTCCTGGTTGTGGTACGAATCCTCCAAGGTATACGAATATGAATGATTCGACAACTGTGAATACAACAGCCAGTATTCTTTGTGTTCCTTGGAATCTTTTCTTTCCAACTTCGTTAGTTAAATCAAAGTTTATAAGTCCTGAACCGTTTAATAATTGTAAGACGATGCTAGCTGTTACGATTGGTCCGATACCAAGGCTTACTAAGCTTCCAAAGCTAGCTCCAAGGATTGTGCTTAAGAATTCGAATTGCTCTAAAGCGTTGCTTTCAAGTCCCCATAATGGTATAAGTGCTAGTAAGAAGTATAATCCTAAGACTATTCCAGTCCATCTAAGTTTTTGTTTAAATGACTGTTTTTTCTGTGTAGGAGGCCTTACTTCAGGCAAGTTCTCAATTACTTTGTCAAGTAAACTCATTTTTATTCAGTTTTTGGTAGTACTACTTTACCACCGGCGCCTTCTATTTTTTCTTTTGCCTTTTTACTTACTTGTAAAGCGTGTATTTCAAGCTTGTAATCTGGTGTTCCAACGCCGAGTAGTTTGTCGTATCCTATTTTTTTCAAATCAAGTATGATTTCTGAGCCCGTCTTTTCTGCGATGCCTTTTTCTAACCACCCAGCTATTTTTTGGTTTATATCTTTTATGTTTATAGAATCAACTTTTTTTCTTGTGATGCTATGAAAGCCTTTCTTTCCAAAGTACTCTGTGTTTTTCCAGTGAGATGGTTTCTTTGCGTCTCCTCTCTTTCCTGTTCCTGCAAGTCCTCTTCCCCCTCTGTTACCGGCGCCTCTTCTTTTCTTCATAGCTCCGCCTCCGTGGGTGTGGCTTCCTCTCATCCTAGTTATTTTTTTTCTTTTGTTTATAGTCATTTTCAAACCATCTTTGATATTAACTTGTCCATGTCAGTTCTTGGTCCAAGTGCTCCGCCTTTAGTTTTGGGTTGTTTGATTCCTTTTCTTTCAAATCCTCCTCTTGGCGGGTTTAGAGCATAATATTTTTTGCCTTCTTTTTTTCTTTTCTCAAGTAGCTTCAATGTTTCTTCAGTTACTTCACCGTAAGTTGTGTAGTCTCTTACTTTGTTTAGCATCCCTTTATTTACTGGGTTGTCCTCCAGTAAGATAAGGTTGTTTTTTCTTTGTAAGTTAAGCATTTTCAAAGTATCTTTTACTTCTTGCTTTGAGCCTACTTGTCCTCTGATTAGTATTGCTGCGATTTTACTCATTGTCTAGCACCTTTGTTGATCCTTCTTGATAGCTTAATACTTCTACTTCGTGTGGTCTTATCTTTGTTGATACTAGTTTTCTAAGTGCGTCTTCTAATGCTTTTACCATGTTTTTCTTGTTTTTTGTTTGTCCTCTGGTTTTACTCCAGATGTCTTCGATTCCTGCTAGTTTCAAGATTTTTTGGCATTCTTTTTCTGCTACCAAACCTTTACCTTTTGGTGCTGGCATAAGTCTTATCTCGACACTTCCACACACACCTTTTACAGAGAATGGTATGCTGCTTGCTTCTCTACTGTTAGATTCCCAGCTTCCTTGACCT
>SKHC01000043.1 GCA_007117145.1 Candidatus Woesearchaeota archaeon | reverse complement strand
GAAAAGAAACGTATAGTTAGTACAAAGTGGATGTTTGTCCCTTTTGTTCAAGGCAAGCAACTCAAAAAAATTCTCAGCAAATTCCTGTATGCTTATCTCATAAAGATGCTTTACTTGAGGATTTGAAATGTGCATGCGGTGAATACTTAGATGTAAAATCAGGTAAGTTCGGAGTTTATTTTCAGTGTTTTAATTGTGGTAACATAAACTACAAAAAAGGTCTTGAAATGAACGGGTACCCAATAGTTAGTATAAACGATCTTTAGAAGAAATAACTCTTAGAAACGTATTCTTTTATCATTCTGTGAGTGTTAAAATAGCTAGCATTAACACTTATGCAGTGTTTCATTATGCTCAGCCATTGTTCTCGGTTATTATAATACGTGGGGATTATACATTCGAGTTTTTCGTATATGCTTTTAGCATCTATTTCGTCTTGGTTTTGTCCTTCAACGTAGCTTTCTCCAATACTCCAGCCAGTTATGTTTTCGACGCAACCTTCAAGCCACCAGCCATCTAAAACAGAAAGGCTAGGTACTCCGTTGTGCGCTGCTTTCATTCCTGAAGTTCCTGAGGCCTCGTTTGGTCTTTGAGGTGTGTTTAGCCATAAGTCAACGCCGGCAGTCATAAGTTTTGCTATTTTCATATCATAGTCTTCCAAGTACACAAATTTAATATCTCCTCGTATTTGCTTAGCCATGTCGTGTATTTGTTTTATGTATTGTTTTCCTTGAGTATCATTTGGGTGTGCTTTCCCGCCATATATAATTTGGATTCCGCCTTTTTCTTGACTAATTTGCTTCAATTTTTCTAAGTCTTTAAACAATAAAGTTGCTCTTTTATAACCAGTAGCTCTTCTTGCAAACCCTATAGTGAAAGTATCTGCGTTTAAGTCAGTTCCATGTTTTGAATTGATATAATCTATAAGTCTGTGCTTTACGTTTTGGTGCGCATACCAAATTTCTTCGTCATTTATTTTCAAGGCTTCTCTTAAAAATTCTGGGCTATCATTCCACATGACTATGTTTCTGTCAAATACATCTCTAAGTTCATGGCAAACCCATGTCCTGCTGTGCACTCCGTTAGTTATACTTTTTATATCGTAGCCTGGAAACATTTCTCTGCTTACTTGGCCGTGTCTTCTGGCTACAGCGTTTATGAATCTGCTAAATTTTAATGCTAGGTGAGTCATGTTTAACTCGTTTGAGATGTCAATGAATTTTAAGATGACATTTGGGTATCCTTTAAGCACATCTTTAGCTATATTATGTGGGAATGAGTCGTGGCCTGCAGCTACAGGGGTATGCGTTGTGAACACACATTTTTTCTTAACTAAAGCTTCGTATTCTTCAAGTGATTTACCAGGGAATGCTTCTTTCATTTGCTCTAAAAGCTCAATAGTCATAAGGGCTGCGTGTCCTTCGTTCATGTGATACGTGTATATTGTATTATATCCAAGTTCTTTTAGCATTCTAGCTCCGCCAACTCCAAGTATTACTTCTTGGCACAGTCTATAGTAACTATCATTTCCATACAAATAGCTTGTAAGTTGTCTGTCATAGTCACTGTTTCCTTCAACGTTGGTATCAAGAAGTACTATGGGTATTTTGTTATCGGAGATTCCTTTAAGGTGATATGTCCATGCATGGACCTTCACATCTCGTCCAGCAACATTTACAATTACCTCTGCGTCTTGTTTAGTTAAGTAGTCTTCTTTTGGCCAATTCTCGTATTCTTCTACTTGGTTTCCGTCTTCAATTCTTTGCTTAAAATATCCTTTCTCGTGCAGAAGAGTGACTCCGACCATTGGCATTTGCAAGTCAGCACCACTTTTTAAAGTATCTCCTGCCAGTACTCCAAGACCGCCACTATAAGTTTTTAAATCTTCGTGGATTCCAATTTCCATTGAGAAGTATGCTATCCTTGTGATTTTTTTCATCTTGTTTTTATTTGCACTTTAGTGTTATATAAGCATTTCTAATTTTTTTTATAATCGCTAAGTAATAACTAAGCTCTTTTAGAAAATTATATAAATAAAACAAATCTTCAATTATATTATTGATTATAATGATTGTAATCAATAGCTTTAGGGGGATTTAATGTGGTTAAGAATAAGAAGATTTTTGGAACATTTTTTAGGGAAAAACCAGCTATGATGCTGATTAATTTGAAAAATTCTCCAAACGAAGTTTACGCTTCTAATTTGGCAAAAACTGTTGATTGTACTTATAGCCACGTTGTTAAAATCTTGCAGGAAATGGAGCGCTACAACATCGTTGCATTTGAAAAGCAAGGAAGACTTAAAATAATAACTCTGACTGAAAAAGGCGAGAAAATTGCAGGCAGTATAGAGGACGTTAGAAATAATCTCTGATTTTTTTCGGAAAGGTTTCGGTTTTTTAGTGGATATCTTATTTAATTTGTAACGCTACACTTTTTCTTAGGTGATATGTTATGGCAGGCTTAGTAGATTATTTAGTGCTTGGAGTTGGGGCGTACTATTTAGGTACAAGAGTTCAAGATAAAGATGATGATTTTAATAGAGCGTTGGCTGCTGTTGCGACAGGTGGTGCTGTTTACGCAAAAGGCCCTGAATTTTACAAGGCAATTAAAGATAATATTGCAAGTGGAAGTGATGAGGATAACGATAAATTGTTGGGTGCTGCAATTGGAGCGCTTGGAGGGTTATACGCAGGGGACAAAGTTGGCAGTAGGATAAGAAAAACTACTCCGAGCAGTGGAGGAGATAATGGGAACCCTTGACTATGTGTTAAGAGTGATTCAAACGTATGATAAGCTTTGCGACTTAGATGATAGAGGGCAATTATTCAGCTACGTTGTCAGAGAGAGACGTGAGTTTTTAGATTCCATCGATCCTTGTAAAGAAACATACATTGACCCCGATCTTCTTGTTAAGTCTCGTTTCGTTAAAGATAATTTTCCTGAGTTAAGTGAGTTCGCTAGAAAAGTTAAAGAGAGAGGTATTTATGAATCTAAATTCTAAAGTGCTCGGAGTTGTTAGTGCAGGGGTATTGTATCTTGGTACTAAAAGATTTTTATTTGGGAATCCTCCAAGTGCAGTTAGAAAAACGATAGTGTATAGTATATTAGCAGGAGCTGTAATTTACAAAGGTTGTAGTCATGAAATTCATTCAGCTAAGACTTCGGTGACCGAAACAGTTGAAAGTTACACAGGTTCTATAATTGCTAAAAACCATGAGAACTTTCACGAATTATCAGAGCAAAAAAGTCTTCTTGAAGCAAGATTAGATTCAATCAGTCAAACTTATTCATTTAAACTTGACAGTTTGGAGGCAAAGTTCAACAAGCTAGAAAATAGGTATAGGACTTTTCCTCCAAACAGAGCAAACCCTGTTGAGCCTCGTCAAATCGAGTACCGGCCAGCTCCAGTTATGAATTCTCCACCTCCAAGGCCAGTTGAAATAGAAAAAATAGAAGAGCCTGCTGAGAAAAGAAGGTTTTTCTACACTCGATTACGGCGAGGTTCCAATGAAGATGAAAAAGAAAAACCTGTTGAAAGCCAAGCTCCTTTTAACAGATCAGCTCAAGCAAATTCAAATAATCCTAACAGAAGAATTCGCAAGAATCACATAAGAAATCAAGGATTAGAGGAAAACTTAATAAACATTAATAACAATAATATGCGTAAATTTGAATATATACCTTTGGGAGGGTGATAGCTATGTCGCTTGTAAGTATAGTTAATGGGTTGAAAAACAAAGTAAGTAAGTGGAATCAAAGAGTTGAATTGTTCAAGACAGGTCACAATAGAATATCAACTAGTTTATCTGCGCTAGATCAGTCTTATTCTTATGCTATGGCTATGCCTTTTTCATATCATTGGAAGACCTCGTTTTCAGATTTTGTTGATGTTACAGATAAGCTGTTAGATGTTGTCAAAGAGTACACAGTTTACACAGACAGCTTAGTAAACGATCCTATATATGATATACTAGATGTGATGGATGGTCGGCGTAGAAGTGATGGATTTTGGGATTGGTCAAGTAGGGCTCAAGAGATATCAAAGTTGTATCATAATAAAAATTTGAGTAGGACTCAAAAAGATATGGTTAAAGATAAATTAAGTCAAAAAGAGTACTTTAAGAAGTATCACAGTAGCGATTACAATATTTTGATGAATAGTTTGACGTAGTTAATCAAAAATTTTTTAAATAAACTTCGAGTTCGCAGTAGTGATGGCTCCGTAGCTTAGTAGGTGGAGCGGTCGGCTGTTAACCGACAGGTCGCCAGTTCAAGTCTGGCCGGAGCCGTTCAATTTTTTTTTCTAGCAGTAAATAATTTAAAGTTTAAGCGTTTTCAATTTATCAATGAAACTTTCAAAAGAATTACTATTTGACGTTGCAAGACTTTCAAGAGTTAACATTTCAAACGAAGAAACCGACCAGTTTTTAGACGAGTTAAACGACGTTGTCAAGGCATTTGATTTACTGAGCGAAGTAGATACAAAAGGAGTTAGTCCAAGTCTTCACCCAGTTAAAATAACTCCTAAGTTAAGAGAAGACAAACCTGAAGTTAAAAAAAAGACTGCTTTGTTTGGTGAAATGGAAGATGGTTATTTTGTGGGGCCGAGTTTGAAATGAATGGAATAGTTACAAGTTCTAACATGAAACCTATAGCGAAAGGAGTTTTATCAGGTGTTACTGTATCGTTTAAAGATTGTATCTGCGTAAAAGGTTTGCCAGCTCAAAGCTCAAGTAAAATACTAAAAGGCTACATTCCAAGTTTTAATGCGACGTGCGTTGAAAAAATCTTATCACAAGGCGGCACAATAATAGGTAAGACAGCTCAAGACGAGTTTGGTTTTGGAAGCTTTGGTATAAACAACAGCTATGATTTAAAAAACCCAGTTGATCCTACAAGAGTTCCTGGGGGGAGCAGTAGTGGAAGCGCGATAGCAGCGAAAACAATTAAGAATCATTTAGCAATAGCAGAAAGCACAGGGGGTAGTATAGTAAATCCTGCCGCGTTTTGTCAAGTATTTGGGGCTTGCCCAACATATGGTAGAGTTTCAAGATATGGCCTCATAGACTATGCGAACAGCTTAGATAAAATAGGTGTGATGGCAAATACTTTAGAACTTACAGCAAAAGGTCTAACTGTTATAAGTGGGAATTGCAGTAAAGATTCAACATCAGTTGACTTGCCAGCTGAAGATTTCTCAAAATTTGAAACATTTAAAGGAATACTTGGAGTTCCAAAAGAATACGTTGAAAACCTATCTCCAGAGGTAAAGCAAGCATTTCAATTAGCAATTGAAAAATTGAAATCGAAAGGAATTCAAATAAAAAATATATCTTTGGCTTTAAACGCGAAATACAGCATTCCTTCTTATTACGTAATCGCTTTAAGTGAGACTTCAACTAACCTTGCAAAATACTCTGGTTTAAGGTATGGTCCTCAAAGCGATTTTAAACTTCACTACAATGATTACTTCACTAAAGTTAGACAAAACTTCGGTGTAGAGGCTAAAAGAAGAGTTATCCTTGGAACATTCACAAGAATGGCAGGTTACAGGTCTGCTTACTACATAAAAGCATTAAAAGTTAGAACTTTACTTATAGAAGAGTACAAAAAAGCTTTCAAACAAGTTTCTGCTATAATACATCCAACCATGCCTATTTTGCCTCCAAAGATAAAAGATACAAAGAATCTAAGTCCAATTGAAATTTATAACATGGACCTTTTAACAGCGGGTGTGAACTTAGCAGGTTTGCCTCATCTCACAGTCCCAATAGGGGAGATGGTTGGGATGTTAATAACAACTAATCATTTTGAAGAAAGAAAAATGTTTTCTGTGGGGGGATTGCTGTGAAAGTAGGCCTTGAAATACACGTAACACTAAACACAAAGTCAAAGCTGTTTTGCACTTGCTCTACAACCAATGCTTTGCCAAACACAAACGTTTGCGAAGTATGCCTTGGATTCCCGGGAAGTAAACCAACAGTAAACAAAGAAGCAGTAAGACAATGCACTCTTTTAGCAAGAGCACTAAATTTCACAGTTAAAAACAACTTAGTGTTTAGCAGAAAATCGTATTTTTACCCTGACCTTTCCAAGAATTATCAGATAACTCAGTTCGAAGAGCCTTTAGGTGTAAACGGTTCAATAATTGCTGATGGAAACATAAGACTTAAAAGAATCCACTTAGAAGAAGACCCAGCTCAAATTATAAGAAATAATAAGACTTTGATAGATTATAACAGAAGTGGTATGCCTCTTGCAGAAATAGTTACAGAGCCAGATATAAAAAGTGCTGAGCAGGCAAGACTTTTCATGAATAAACTCAGTAGGATACTCAAATACTTAAACATAACAGATAATGTAAAAGCAGATGTCAACGTTTCAATAAAAGAGTCAGGATATTCTAGGTGTGAGATAAAAAACGTTACAGGTTTTAAAGACATAGAGCGTGCGATTATAAGTGAAGCTAAAAGACAAAAAAAAGCAGTTGAAAACAACGAAAAAATCCAAAATGCTACGTATGGTTGGGATCCATTAAAACAAAAAACTTATGTGATGCGACTAAAAGAAAGCGAGGCGGACTACGGTTACATATATGATCCTGACCTTCCAATAATTAAAATTCCAACTCAATTCTTAAAAGAAAAACTCCCAGAGTTATCAGATGAAAAAATTGCTCGTTACACAAAACAAGGTGTTCCTTTAAGCGATGCAGACATAATAGCTCAGGACAAAGACATAGCAGAGCTATTTGAACAAATAAACTTAGATCCTGTGTTTAAAGCAAAGTGGTTTCGAAGAGAAATACTTAGAGTTTTAAACTATAACAATCAAACAATTCTTCAGTCAAAATTCACAAAAGAAAATGTTTCTAAAGTGTTAAACTTAGTCTATGAAAATAAAATAAATGAGGCAGTTGGAAAAAAACTTTTAGAAAAATTAGTAGTTGAAGACTTCGATGTAGAAAAACATGTTAAAGAGCATGATTTGTTAAAAATAGATGACTCAGACCTAATAAAAAAAGTTACAGCCGAAGTGTTAAAAAACAATAATTCGGCAGTAAACGACTACCTTAGTGGTGAGCAAAAAGCTTTAAATTTCTTGTTTGGATTAGTTATGAGACAGACAAAAGGCAAAGCAGACCCTGGAATTATTAGAGAAAATCTTCAAGCAGAATTAGACAAACTAAAATCTAAATAAAAAAGTAATATTTTTATAAGCTAGCTTTATTCATTAAAACCATGGGAATAGTTATACTACCTGGAAAAAGTGCTAAAAACGTTAGCTGGTATTATGAAGCAAAAAAGATGTTTGCAGATTTCGAATTCGTAAAATATAATCATTGGAAGAACGAGAAATTCAATTACAAAGAAGACTTAAAGCAAGTAAAAGAATTTTTGAAAAAAGATAGTGCAGTCATAGGTAAAAGTCTTGGAGCTGTATATGCGATGACTTCAGAAAACGTAAAAGTTAGAGTTCTTTGTGGACTACCTTTAATGTTTGCAAGAGTCATGGGCTTTGATTTGTTAAAACTATTAAATGAGACAAAAGTAAAAACGTTAGTGATTCAAAATGAAAACGACCCATCTGGAAAGTTTTCTGCAATAAAAGTTTCAAATCCAAACGTGGAATTAGTCAAACTAGATGGTGACACTCACGATTATTCTTTAAAAGAGATTTATAGTATGGCTGATTCAAAAGGTTATTTTAATTAGGTACGCTGTGACCCGGATTCGAACCGGGAATCCCAAAGGGACTGGTTTTCGAGACCAGCGCAATACCAGGTTATGCGATCACAGCAATTCACTTTTTTTTGAGAATATGAAAATATTTATAATAACTGCTAAATTCTTAATGTAAATCATGATTAATAAAAAACTTGGGTTTTTGTTTATCTTTCTTGGGATTGTAACTGGATTTATCTTGTTTTACGTCTCAAGTGAGCTAAGAACTGAAGGGGAGATTTTGGGTTGCTATGAAAATATTGGTTGTAGCAACATAGAAGCAAGTTTAACCCTTACACATTTCGCGTTTGGAGTAGTTGGTTTTTTACTCTCACTTGGTTTATACTTATTATTCTTTTATAGTGGGGAAGCAGACATCTTAAACGCGTTAAAAAAACAAAAAGATGAAGAGATAAGTCAAAAAGAATTTGGCATAATAATATCTGTGTTGGATGAATATGAGGCAAGAGTTTTACGTCTGGTTAAAGAGCAAGATGGCATTGGTCAAAGAACACTTGTAATCAAAACAGGACTTTCTAAATCAAAAATAAGCGATGTCATAAAGTCTTTAGAGTCAAAAAACTTAGTGAAAAAGGTAAAAAAAGCGAAAAACAACTACATACACTATTTGCGAAGCAAATAAGTCTTTATTTGAGTTCATGAACTATTTTCGTTCTCTGCGAACAATAAAAAGCATTAAAATACTCTTTTTACACTATAGTTTCTATCGTTAAATATATAATAAAAAATCCCTTTCAATTTAAATCTACACGGAGGTGTATGTATTTATGGCAAAATCGTCAAAAACAAAAAAGAAAAAAACAACAAGTGCTCAGCCAAAGGCTAGGCCAAAAGATGAGTCTTTTACAATAACAAAGACTGCTTTGTGGCAAATAGTTTCTGGAGTTTTAGCTGTTGTCTTAATTGTAATGCTCGCATTCAGTTTAACAGGCAATGGTGCAACAACAGGACCTCAACCAACACAACCACAACAGCCAACGCAACCAACGCCGTCAGGTGATGCTGGTGTTAACTTAGATGGGGTTAGAAGCATAGGGGATGAAGATGCTCCAGTTGTAATCGTGGAGTACAGCGACTTTACGTGTCCTTTCTGTAAAAGATTCTACGATGACACATATCATCAAATCGTCGATAACTATGTTCAAGAAGGTATTGTAAAATTTGTGTACAAAGATTTCCCAGTTGTTGGCGGTCAAAGAGCTGCTGAAGCTGGATGGTGTGCACATGAGCAAGGAATGTTCTTTGAATATAAAGACAGAATTTTCCAAGCACCAAATCAGGCAAGTGATTCTAACTTAATTGCTTGGGCTGGAGAAGTAGGTTTAGATCAAGCTGCGTTCACTGAATGTTTCAATGAAGGTAGATATCAAGGAAATGTTGCTGCTGAAAGGCAAGAAGCAATAAACAACGGTATTAGGGGAACACCTGGCTTTTGGATTAATGGTCAAATCGTTAGTGGTGCTCAGCCATACAACGTCTTTGAACAAGCAATTAATCAAGCTTTGAACTAAGCTAATATTTTTTCTTTTTTTTCTTTTTTTTCCAAACTAATTTTAACAAAATTTATATACTACTTTGTAGTAACTATGTTTTATGAGAGATGCATTTACACTATTTTTAGGATTTTTCTTGCAACTGATAGGGGCAATAGCCTTTCAACTAGAAAGTTATATTTTCGGTGTTAGCATCAGTGTTCTTGGAATAACCATAATCATGGTTTCTATTGCGACATTTAACATAAGAACTTCTTACCTCATATATTTTGCGTTAGTTTCACTTTTTTACCTTGTTATAATAACAATTGATGGACTATTAGGTTTACTATCAATTAATTATGTGCTAGCAATAATATTGCTTGCGCTAACAATGATTTTAACTCCTTTCAGTATTCAAAAAAGAAAGTCTAAAGTGAAAATAATCACCAAAAAAATTGAGCCAAAACCAAGCAAAGTTATTGCTTTGAAAACAGGTAAGATATTTCACAAACCTGATTGTAGCTTAGTTCAAAGGTCAAAAAAGAAGGATTTCAAAATATTTGAAAGTGCTAAACAAGCAAAGTCTGCTAAGAAAAAGCCTTGTAAAATGTGTTTGCCTCAGTAATCAAACACACTTTTCTGTTTACTATTATATTTCTCTAATCTCTTAGGGGGATTTATCTGTTTGTATTCGAATCCAAAATCTTCAAGCATAACCAGTGCGTTCTTTGCAATATCAGGTGCTGCAATTAAACCTTTCACGTTATCTTTTGGAATTCCTTTTAAAGAGCTCATTTTCTCTACGTATCTTCTAAGTTGTTGCACAGCATCAAGACCTGCAGTATACCTTTTACATTCAATAATCACAAAGTTACCATTCGCATCGTGACCAAACACATCAATAAATCCATACTTTGTGTGCTCTTCTCTGCTCAATGGTTGGAATTGTTCGCTAATTAGCCATGGCTCGTTTCTAATCATATCAGACATATCTTTCTCGCTTCCAGTGAGCACAAGCTTTTTCCCATCTTCAAGTTTTTTTGATTGGAAACCACAGACTTTATGAATTATGATATCTAAGTAGTCTTTTTGTTTTGAATTATAACTTTTCAACACTAATCCAGTGTCAGCTTCTAAAAGTTTTACACTACTATCAGCTTTCATGTAATTAATAGGGTTACTCCCTGTTGGTTGGTGAATAAGTATCGTGTTATCTGATTTTATTACGATAAGACGTTCTCCAAGCTCTAGGTTTGCTTTAGCCCTTCCATCATATATTATTTCGCACAAGCAAAAGAAACTAATCGTTTGGTTTGAGTTAACAGCTTTGCTGAACTTTTGCTTAAATTCAATCAACTCCATAACTTCAAAGTAATATTTATGTGTTATATTAATTTATTGATAAGGCGAAAAAAACATTTATAAACTATTAAGAGTTTCTAAGTAGTCATGGGAAGAATAAAAACTAAACAAGTTAAAGCGATTACACAAGACCTTCAGCAAAAATTTGGTGGTGAGTTTAAAGATACATTCGAGGAGAACAAAGTTTTAGTTTCTTCTAAACTATCTGGACCTTCAAAGAAGCTTAGAAACATAATTGCTGGATACGTTACAAGACTTAAAAAGACAGAAAGGTAGATATTCGTGGAAGACAATGCAATTTTTGTCGGAGAGAAGCCATTTATGAACTATGTAACTAGCATAGTGGTTCAGTTTTCAACAAAAAATGCAGACACAGTCTTCGTGAAAGCGAGAGGGAAGTTTATTTCTAGAGCTGTAGACATAGTGGAAGTTGCAACTAAACGTTTTTTAAAAGATCAGATAAAAGTCGATTCTATAAACATTGATAGTGACGAGTTTCAAAACAAAGAAGGCAAAGATGTAAGAGTTAGTACGATAGAACTCGTGTTAGTTCGATTATAATTCTCAAAAAGTAATTCAAAATTTTTTTATACTGCTATCATTTACAAGAGTTTTATAGGGCTTATAGCATAGTCTGGATAGTGCAACCGGCTTCGGACCGGTAGACCCCGGTTCAAATCCGGGTAAGCTCATAAAATAAAAAGGGGAGGGGTTATTATGAAAGCACACACGAAATATTTAACGTTTAACACGACAAACAGACAAGAATTCATAAACATAACAGAAAAAGTTGAATCAGCAGTTAAAGAATCTGAAGTCAAAGAAGGAATAGTCTTAGTTAATCCTATGCATATAACATCGGCAGTATATGTAAATGATGCTGAATATGGTTTAATAGAGGATTTTCAAAAGTGGCTTGAAGAGTTAGCTCCTGCAAAACCAGATTACAAACATCACAGGACGGGGGAAGATAACGCGGATGCTCACCTTAAACGTCAGCTTATGGGGCACCAAGTTACAATGCCAATTACAAATGGTAAGTTAGATTTAGGTACGTGGGAGCAAATATATTATGCTGAGTTTGATGGTCAAAGAAATAAAAGAGTCATAGTCAAAATCATCGGGGTTTAATAACTTTGAATATGTGGCTTTCAGCAGGTCCAAGCTCTATGTATAATTCTTTGCCTTGCCTTTCATATCTTTCTTTTGTGATTTGATCTTCTAACACGAATTCTCCTTCGAATCGTGAGTCTAAATGCAAAGTAGTATGTGCGTTATGATTAATATCCATGTTCACACATACAAGGCACAGCTCACTTCCATGTTGCCTTGTAAATGCGTATACTTGGCTTTTTTCTAACGGTTGGTTGTTATATATGTAGTGATAGTCTCCAGTTTGAAGTGACTTCATCTTGTTTCTAACTTTATTTATTTGTCCTATGTATTCTCTTAAGTCTAAATCGCTTTCCCAGTCAATACTACTATAGCTAAACAAGTTTACTTGTTGCCACTCAATTTTTTCAAACCCGTTAAATATCATAGGTATCCCAGGTATAGT
>SKHC01000019.1 GCA_007117145.1 Candidatus Woesearchaeota archaeon | reverse complement strand
TAATAATTAATGTGAAATAAAAAAAATAAAAATAAAAATTAAGGACAACTATTTCTTGCCCTTTTCGTTCTTATCTGATTTTTTATCTGACTTATCATCTGGTTTATCTTCAGAATCGGCATCTGAATCTTCCGACTCAAACTCAGCATCTACAACTTTCTCCTTCTTTTTATCTTTTGAAGATTTATCTTGAGAACCTTCAGAATCAGCAGAATCTGTAGATTCAGCTTCTGCAGACTGCTGGACATTTTGATAAAGTTCAGTTGCTACTTTTGAAAACTCTTCTTTCAACTCTTCAGATTTTTTCTTAATCTCATCAAAGTTACCCTCTCTGTCTTCTAAAAGCTTCTTCAAGTCATCAATCATCTTCTGTATTGGTTCAATCTTGGACTTGTCAACTTTATCTCCAACATCCTTTAGAGTTTTTTCATACTGGAAGACAATACTATCTGCTTCATTCAAAACATCAATCCTTTCCTTTTTCTTTTTATCTTCTTCAGCATGTTCTTCTGCATCTTTCTTCATTTTCTCTATTTCTTCTTCGGTCAGATTGGTAGTTGCAGTTATCTTGATACTTTGCTCTTTTCCAGTACCCAAATCTTTAGCAAATACATGAACAATACCATTTGCATCAATATCAAAAGTAACCTCAATCTGAGGAACTCCTCTTGGCGCAGGTGGAATTCCAATAAGATCAAATCTACCTAGAGTTTTGTTATCTGTAGCCATAGGTCTTTCTCCTTGCAAAACATGTATAGTAACAGATGTTTGATTATCTGCAGCAGTACTAAACACTTGAGACTTTTTGGTTGGAATTGTTGTATTCTTCTCAATTAACTTTGTAGATACACCACCAAGAGTCTCAATACCAAGACTTAAAGGTGTCACATCTAAAAGGAGAACATCTTTAACTTCGCCACCAAGAATTCCTGCTTGAATAGCAGCACCTAATGCTACAGCTTCATCAGGATTAACAGATTTGTCAGGCTCCTTTCCACTTAAATTTTTAACAAGTTTTTGAACTGCAGGAATTCTTGTTGAACCTCCTACAAGTATAACTTTGTCAATTTTGTTCGCATCAACACCAGCATCTTTCATTGCTTGCTTGGTCGGACCTTCACATCTCTTGACTAGATCTGAAGTTAACTCTTCAAACTTTGATCTAGATAAAGACATCTGAAGATGTTTTGGTCCTTTGTCATCAGCAGTAATAAACGGCAAATTAATCTCTGCCTTTTGTGATGAAGACAACTCTTTTTTTGCATTCTCTGCTGCTTCTTTTAATCTTTGAAGAGCCATTTTATCTTGGGATAAATCAATATTGTTTTGTTTTTTAAATTCAGAAACTATCCAATCCATGACTTTATTGTCAAAATCATCACCACCAAGATTATTGTCTCCATTTGTAGCTTTTACTTCAAAGACACCATCACCTAATTCTAGAATTGAAACATCAAAAGTTCCACCACCTAAATCAAAAACCATCACAGTATGATCTTTATCTTGCTTATCTAATCCATAAGCAAGTGATGCAGCAGTTGGCTCATTTACGATTCTTTTTACATCAAGACCTGCAATCTTACCAGCATCTTTTGTTGCTTGTCGTTGAGCATCTGTAAAATAAGCAGGGGTAGTTATAACTGCCTCTGTCACTTTTTCTCCAAGATATGCTTCAGCATCCGCTTTTAGTTTTTGAAGAATCATAGCTGAAACTTCTTGAGGAGTATATTCTTTACTTTCTATTTTTGCTTTATAATCCTCACCCATATGTCTCTTTATACTAGAAACAGTATTCTCAGGATTTGTTACAGCTTGACGCTTCGCAACATCTCCAACTAATCTTTCTCCATCTTTAGTTATAGCAACTACTGATGGTGTTGTTCTATTTCCTTCTGCATTGTTAATTATTTTTGGTGATCCACCTTCCATAACTGCAACGGCAGAATTAGTAGTGCCTAAATCAATTCCAATTATTTTTGCCATGAGATTCGCCTCCATACGATGTATTTGTGAATATACTTCTCACACATCCAACTGAAATAATACTCAACTAGTCTTCGTGAACTTCGTCTTGAAAGATTGCGTTCAATTTCTGAGGATTATCTATCAATTCATGCAACTCTCCACCCGGAATTGAGGGATGAGTTTTGAGATAGATAGCCCATTCTCTTAGCGAGAATTTATCACCTGTTTTTACTGCATGATTTAATAAATACCATGCGTGCAACTTCTCACTAAACGCACCATTCGATGCAATCTTGCAATGTAATGGCTTGGAATCTCCAAGCATACACTTATGTTCACCTGGCTTAGCTCCATCCAAAAAAATACACTTACCATAAGGCATTTGGTGTATTATATCTGTTGGTTTAAAGCCAAGACGTCTCTCAACGGCCTCATGTTTGGGTCTGTGTAACACTGTATTGTACGCGCGAACTTCTCTGAGAAAGTTATCCTTTAATTCCTTGACAGACACACCAAGTTGGTTTGCTATCTCATCAATTTCTTTCTCATGTATGTAACCTGGTAATGTTTCACACATATCACCAGGACGTGCACTCTCCTTAACTAATTCCAAAATCTTATGTTTTGGGGTTAGTTTTGTTATATCCACAGTCGAAAAATCTTTCTTCATCCAAACACCATTGAAAGTTATGGATGTATGAGTATTAAAATTTTTGTTTTGTTAGTTCTTTTGTTAACTTAATTTATTTAGCAATTTTTACCTTTGAAGGTCTAACAACAACTTCTTTCAAAGTGTAACCTTTTTGGAACTCCTCTATTATAGTTCCAGATTCTTTTTCAGACTCTTCTTGCATTAAGCACTCGTGCAGTTTAGGATCAAACTTTTTCTCAAAAGTTTCAATTGGATTAAGACCTTCTTTTCGTAGTATGTCAAGTAATTGTGAATAAATTAACTCGATTCCTTTAACGAAATCTTCGAGTGAGCTCTTCTTTGATTTCAAAGCAATCTCAAAATTATCGAGAGCTGGCAATACACTCAATATCAAATCTTTATTAGACATTGCTGAATGAGAGGCTCTATCTCTCTCAACCCTTTTTCTATAATTTTCAAAATCAGCCTGAATCATCTGAAGCGTCTTCAATAAATCTTCATTTTTAGATTTTAAGTCTTCAATTTGCTTCATTTCCTCACTAACATCTTGATTTTTTTCCACGCTAGCGTTGTCCAAGTTTTTATTAGATTTCTTTTTCGCCATTTTCACCAAACTAATTAAATATTTGTCTGTTGACTTTAAATCAACCAAAACATGAAAAAGTAGACGCGTTTTATATATAAACTTTTCGTTAAAGCAAACAACGAAATAAAACAAAATAATAAGAAAATAT